>CAMCBC010000124.1 GCA_945872775.1 Spirosoma fluviale
CCGATACCGTTTCGTAGCCTTCAAAATTCATGTCCAACTGCTGCCCTTCGCAAACTTCAGCAGCTGTTTTATTGAAAAGTCGTATGACCTCAGGCAGTAGCGCTGAAGGACTGGGAAGTAGCAAGTCGTAGGCACGAACCAGCATGACATCTCCGGAGAGAATGGCGATGTTGGCATTCCATTTTTCATGAACGGTAGGCTTTCCTCGTCGAAGCGGCGCCTGATCCATGATGTCGTCATGCATGAGGGTGAAGTTGTGAAATACTTCAATTGCAGCGGACTGACTTAGAATCTCCTCGGGATTTTTGCCATACATGCCATAGGCTAGCAGCGAGAGTAGGGGCCGAATGCGCTTCCCACCCAAGCTCATGATGTAGGTGATGGGATCGTATAATTCTGCGGGAGAGGCGCCAAACGAGTGGCTGCCAATATGTTCTTCTAACTTAGTTAAAAGCTCGTGGACGAGATTTTTTTCTGTCATGGTCTGCAAATTCCAAATCGATGGTTCTTCGGTCGATATCCGTATTAACTACCCGAACCAGTACTTTGTCTCCTAAAGTGATCATTTTTTTTGTTCTCGATCCAATCAAGCGCATGTTGCGCTCATCAAAATCGTAGTAATCGTCGTCCATGTCTTGGACGCGTATCATGCCTTCACACTTGGTTTCGGTGATTTCAACGAATACGCCCCATTCCGTCACGCCGCTGACAATCCCATCGTAGTCTCGTACCTCAGCAAGGGACATGTACTCTACCTGCTTGTATTTGATGGAAGCACGCTCGGCATCTGCCGCTCTTTTTTCCCGCTCAGAGGAGTGGAGGCATTTTTGTTCCCAGGAATTGGCTTCGGGAGATTTGCCTCCCTCAAGGTAGTGCTCTAGCAATCGATGCACCATCATGTCCGGGTACCTGCGAATGGGAGAAGTGAAGTGGGTGTAGTGCGCAAAGGCGAGTCCAAAGTGCCCCTTGGGCTCGGTGGTGTATTTGGCCTTCGCCATGCTTCGAATGGCCAGTTGCTCCAAGACATTCTGCTCGGGCTTACCCTGGATCTCATCCATCAGCTTGTTGAGCGCAGCAGAGATTTTCTGGGGCTGGGTGGTATCCATCTGATGTCCAAATCGCTTCGCAAAGCCAGAAAAGGTCTCCAAGCGATCCAAATCTGGGCTATCGTGGGTTCGGTACACAAAGGTGTCCATGCCCTGATTTTTTCGAAAAATGAATTCGGCAACATACTTGTTGGCCAGTAGCATAAACTCTTCGATGAGCTTGTGAATGTCTTTGCGCTCCTTCACAAATAGGCCCAGCGGAGTGCCTTTTTCATCGAGTTGAAACTTTACTTCCACCGTTTCAAAATTGACTGCGCCCTGGTCAAAGCGTTGCTTTCGTAATTTTTTAGCGAGGTTGTTCAGGAGGGTGAGTTCCTGGAAGTGATCCCCAGACTGGGTATCGATGCATTCCTGAGCTGCTTCGTAGGCAAAGCGGCGATTAGAGTGGATGATCGTTCGACCAATCCAATGGTTCACCACTTTGGCCTGAGGGTCTACTTCAAATACGCAGGCAAAAGTGAGTTTGTCCTCATGCGGTCGCAGGGAACAGAGCCCATTGCTCAAGCGCTCGGGCAGCATGGGGATGGTTCGGTCGACGAGGTAAACGGAAGTGGCCCGATTATAGGCTTCTTTTTCTAAGGCAGTCTTGGGCTTCACATAATGCGTCACATCGGCGATATGCACCCCGATTTCGTGGTTGCCATTCTCCAACTTCCGATACGAAATCGCATCGTCAAAGTCTTTGGCATCGGCCGGGTCAATGGTGAAGGTCAATACGTCTCGGAAATCTTTTCGAGCCTTAATTTCTTTTGCGGTGATTTGTTCCGGAATGGCATTGGCCTCGGCATCTGCTTCCTTCTCGTATTCGAATGGAAGTCCAAATTCTGCCATGATCGAGTGGATTTCCACCTCATGGAGTCCTGCTTTTCCAAGTACTCGAATGACTTTTCCGGTTGGGTTTTTATCGTCTTCTCGCCAATCGGTCAATTTGACAATCACCTTTTCGTTGTGCTCGGCACCCATGAGTTCGCCACGATGCACAAAGATGTCTTTGTGCATTTTCTTGAAGTCGGGCACCACAAAGGCAAAGCGAGGGGAGATTTCCACTCTGCCCACAAATTCATCGCGGTTGCGCTCCACAATTTCGAGAACTCGACCTTCTGTTCTTCCAGTCTTTCCTTTGACCGGGAATACCATCACACGAACTTTGTCTCCGTCAAGTGCTTGCTTGAGGTCGGCATCTTTCACCAAAATATCTCCTTCCACGGCATCGGCCTGGTCGGGGATGATAAAGGCAAAACGGGGATTCACGAAATCTACTGTGCCCGTGATGAAGTCTGGGTCCTGGGTAGAGGAAAAAAAGTTGCGCGGGCTACGGGAAATTTTCCCATCGGCGACCAATTGGAAGAGCGCAGGCTCCACGCCGCCTTTATTCAAGGAATCGCGAATTTCTAAGTGTTTGATCAGCTGCTTGGCACTGAATTCCTGGCCAAAGTTTGCATTTAAAAATTGAAGAAGTTTGCGTGCTAAAGAAGCAGAATCATTGGTCCCTTTCGGGCTTGAATGGTTTTTTTTGGAATGTTTTCGATCGGATTTTCTTCCCATGAAGGCTTTGTTTGTTCTAAGGTATAAAGTTTTGGTTGACCTGAAAATTTGAAGAGATGTTCTTTTTGTTACGATTCAGGGTATTCGATTTCGATGTCCCCGACTTCTGATGGAGGGTTCATGGCTATAAAGATCTTGGCGGTAACTTCCACGTCACGAAGGCAGTAATTTTTGATTTTTTCAAGGTCTTTTTCTCGGTAGTAGGTGGGATTGACTTCGCTCCCATCGATGCCTTCCTTGGAACTTGGGATTCCAAAAGCAGCGGCCAATAGCTCCAGACGAGTGTAGTATTTGTAGTCTCCAAATCGCCAGAGTTCCATGGTATCCAGGTGCCGGATTTCCCAGGGTTTTTTGCCAGCCAACTGTAAGGGTTCGGGTAAGGAGATGCCTTGGATCAGCATGCGGCGACAGAGGTAAGGAAAGTCAAACTCTTTGCCATTGTGGGCACAGAGAATCCACTTTTTCTTTTCTAATAAGGCTTTTAACTCCAAAAGAGTTTCCTTTTCATCTTCCTGAGCAAAAACCTTTGATCGGAAGTAGTGCTTTTTCTCCTTTTTTTTGGCTTGAAAAAAACCAACGCCTACACAGATTACCTTGCCAAATTCGGCATGGATGCCTGCTCTTTCAAAGAAAAGTTCGCCGGGTTCCAGTACACTTTCTCGCCGAATGAGGCGCTCTTTTCGGATCCATTCGGGTTGCAGCCGAGCGTCGAGTTCCGCAAAGGATTCAGTAGCCGAGGCTGTTTCAATGTCTAAAAATAAAATGTTGCTGAGCTGTTCAAAAAATGGGGCCATGATCTAAAAATTAGGAGTGAAGTATCCCCTCCAAACCCAATTCTGGAATCATTCGGAGGTGGGCAGGGTCAAAACTGCCTGGAGTAAAGATAAACTTTTTATCAAAAATCTTGTCCAGAATGTAGTAGCTCACCCAAAACTCATTGGTCAAGGAAAACACAGCGGGATCGATGGGTTCAATCCGTGCCACTGAATCCGCGCCCAGCTCCTCGATCAGGTGTCGAAGGGTGGAGGTTTTGCGAAGCTCTCCCTCCAAATGACCATAGCCTTGGGAGGTAATCATCACGGTGGTGAGTTCGATGAGGTTGTAGTTGATCAGGTAGACGGCCCATTCCGTGCCCCCTTCTTTTTCTTCTTTAGCAATGGCTATTTTCACTCCAGTGACCGGAGCAAAGTCAATGTCTTTTTTCATTCGGATTCAATCAAATTCATTTCAAAAAGTGCAGCGAGGTGTTTTTTTACCTTTTCCTTGACCTCTTGGACGTTTACAGGATGACCCAACTCTAGGTGCAATGAGGTAACTGCCTTATCGTCGATTCCGCAAGGGACGATGTGTCCGAAGTAGGAGAGGTCCACATTTAGGTTGAAAGCAAATCCATGCATGGTCACCCATCGGCTGGATTTTACGCCCAAAGCACAGATTTTTCGTGGGTTCTTTCCTGTGTCGTAATCCAGCCAAACGCCTGTAAGCCCATCGATTCGTCCGGCCGGTACGCCGTATTCTGCAAGGGTGAGGATGATGGCTTCTTCCAAATACCGCAAGTAGCGGTGGATGTCGGTAAAAAAGTGGTCCAAATCCAGGATGGGATAGCCCACCAATTGTCCGGGGCCATGGTAGGTGATGTCTCCTCCGCGGTTGATTTTGTAATAGGTGGCGGCATGGGATGCCAATCCTGTCTCATCTAGCAGGAGGTGCTCCGGTTTGCCACTTTTCCCAAGGGTGTACACATGGGGATGCTCCACAAATAAGAGGTAATTGGGCGTGAAGATCTGCTGATCCTCCGGAAGGTTTCGGTTTTGTATTTTTTTGGCGACGATGTCTGCAAATAAGTTTTCCTGGTAGGTCCAAGCTTCCTGGTAATCCATGCTGCCCAGATCACGAAATGCTACCGTTTTTTTTGTATCTTCCTTCATTGTCGTTTTTTAAGCATTTTTTAGACCCATCTGGGTAGGCCTTTCATTTTTCAAAATTAACCAATAATTCCCATGGCAGCACACAATGATTCAGGAAGAGTCGCGGAGCAGGAAGCCGCCAAATGGCTGGAAAGTAAGGGCTACACCTTGCTTGAAGCAAACTACCGACACCAACATGCCGAGATAGATCTCATCATGACCCATCAGGGGCTCTTGGTATTTGTCGAAGTCAAATTTCGAACGGGTACAGGCTTTGGCTATGCCGAGGAGTTTGTAGATGGCACCAAAAAGCGATTGCTAGTGAAGGCTGCGGACCAATACATTTACCAAAAGGATTGGCACCGGGATATCCGCTTTGATATCGTGGGGGTATACAAAGATTCTAGGGGCACCCTCCACTTCAGACAGTTTGAGGATGCCTTTTATTGACTTCCCTAGAGGGCAAGTTTTAAGGATCTCTTCGGTAGATTAGCTTGCCTTCTTTGTCCCACTCTGCCCGGATGTAGGGGCGGAAGTTTTTGGTGTAGGGATTTTCTTGGTATTGGATTTCCCGCTTTCGGATCGCTTGAGTATTGTTGGTATTCCAATACTCGGTCCACAACCCTACCTTTTCCCCAAATCGGTACTCCCCGGTCACGGCCACCTGCTGGTTTTCATAAAAGTGGAAGAAGTTGCCCTCCGCCAATCCGTATTGTATGGGTGTAAGTTTTTCTATGGCCCTGCTGGAAGTGTTAAAATAGGTGATTCGTGACTCCCTAGCCCAGCCTTCTTCGTAATGGGCTTTGTCTTGCAGGACATTGTCTCCATCAAAGGTAAGCCAGGTTTGGTGCTTGGTGCCGTAGTAAAACATGCCCTGTTCCACTACCGTTTGGTTGACCAAGCGCTGGTAAGGTCCATGAAGCAGGAAGCCTTGCCCTTCTACAAAGCCCTGGGTTCGGATGGTCCGCTCCTTGGTATCGAACCAATACCGATCGCGGAGGTAGGGATTACTTTTCCAAGAGGCATTTGTGTAGTAAAAAACCTCGAGGTATTCTTGGCCTCGAAGACTTCTACGGGTACTTCCTTTTCTCGTTTTTACCCCAAAAAAGGTGTTTTTACGCGTCTTTTTTTTCTTTTCCTTCTTGGCTTCCTTTACTTTTTCTTCATCGAAGAGGAGCAGTGGCGCTACGGTAGGGAGCAAAAAGGAACTAACCAAGCCGGTTGAGTCTTCCTTCGCTTTTTGGTCTTTGGTGACGGTTTGCCCCTGAAGGAAATTGGTCCCTACCAAAAAGAAAAGTAGAAAAAGAGGAAGCAGTTTCATTTCAGAATTCAAACGACTGAGGTACTGACTTAGTATCTTCAAAAGTAACATTTCGAGATCAAATCTTATCGATTGTTTATTAATTATAATCTTCTGCCTACTTTTGGATCCGTGCTACCAAACCCTAAATTCTTATGAATTCTATTTTATCCGATCGCGTACTTCAAATGGAAGAGTCGGCCACCTTGGCCATGGCAAAAAAAGCCAGAGAACTTAAAGCTCAAGGAATTGATATCATCAGTTTGAGCTTGGGAGAACCTGATTTCAAGACACCAAAGCACATTCAGCAGGCTGCCAAAGATGCGATCGATGAAGGAAAATATTTCTCCTACCCTCCTGTTGCCGGTTACCAGGATTTGCGTGAAGCGATTGCCAAGAAGCTACGAGAGGAAAATAACATCCAAGAAGCGAAGGCGGAACACATTGTGGTTTCCGTGGGCGCCAAGCATTCCATCGCCAATACCTTCATGTGCTTGCTCAATGAAGGAGATGAGGTAGTTATTTTTTCGCCGTATTGGGTGAGCTATGCCGATATCATCAAGTTGTGTGGAGGCGTGCCTGTCTGTATTGAAGGTACACTTGAAAACAACTTTAAAGCTTCAGCAGCACAGTTGGAAGCCGCAATTACTTCCAAAACAAAGGCAGTCATCTATTCCTCTCCTTGCAATCCAACAGGATCAGTATTCTCCCAGCAAGAATTAGAAGCCATTGCCAACGTGGTGAAAAAGCACGAGGGAGTGATGGTCATTGCAGATGAGATTTATGAACTGATCAATTTCATGGGCAAAAATTTCAGCATTGCATCGCTACCGGGCATGTTTGAACGCACCATTACAGTGAATGGATTTTCCAAAGGCTATGCCATGACAGGCTGGAGAGTGGGGTATATCTGTGCTCCTTTGGAGGTTTCGAAGGCTGTGGAAAAAATGCAGGGACAGTTTACCTCAGGCAATACGGGCATCGCCCAGCGTGCAGCTTTGGCCGGCATCGCAGGAGATCAAGGTCCATCTCAAGAAATGGCCGTTCAGTACTTGAAGCGCCGTGACTTGGTATTGGGCTTGTTGAGAGACATCCCAGGTATCAAAACGCATTTGCCTGAAGGAGCTTTTTACTTCTTCCCAGATGTTACTGCCTTCTTTGGAAAGTCAGCACATGGACATCAGGTAAACAATGCGGATGAGCTTTGCATCTACTTGCTTGCCATCGCCAATGTCTCTCTAGTGACTGGTTCTGCTTTTGGTGCGGACAACTGTGTGCGGATCTCCTATGCAGCCTCTGAAGCAGACTTGATTGAAGCGATGAAGCGCATCAAAAAGGCCTTGGGAGAGCTGGCTTAGGCCTCCTTTCTCCCTGCTCAGCAGCAATCCTACTGAGCAGGGAGTTCTATTTTGCCCACCTTCCCAACCCTCCAGCTCATGGCTCAGGTACTAGTCATCACGCCCGTCAAAAATTCAATCGAAACCACGCTGGATACTGCGCGGGCGGTTGCGGCTTCTTCGGTGAAGGTGAAGCATGTGATCTTTAACGACTTCAGTAATGCGGAAACCAAGGAAAGCCTAGAAAAGCACCGGGAGGAGATTGGTTACGAGTTGATCCATATTGAAGACCTGACGGACCATCCTTCGCCCAACTACAAGTTGGTGCTGCAACTGGCCCAGCAGCAAGCCCTTGAGGTAGGAATCCCGCTTTTGGTGGTGGAATCGGATGTGGTGGTGACTTCGAACACTATTGAAATACTTTTGGAGCAGTTGAATGCAGACCCTGCTGCGGGCTTGATTGGATCGGTGACTGTGGATGAAAAAGGGTTGGTTAATTTCCCCTACCACAAATTCAAAGCTGTCAAGGAACCGGTAATCGCTACCCAGCGGAGCTTGAGTTTTTGCTGTACCTTATTCTCCCCAGCATTTTTACAAGCCTACGATTTTAAGGGATTGGATGAGGCCAAGGATTGGTACGACACCTTTATTTCTCAAAAATCGCTTGCGCTAGGTTTCAAAAACACGGTGCTCATGCATGCACCCGTTTGGCATCGCCCACATGCTAGTCGCCCTTGGAAGCAGCTCAAGTACAGCAATCCGCTGAAGTACTATTTTTTGAAGTTTTGGAAGGGGTTGGATAAGATTTAGTCAACGGCCGACGGTCCACGGTCGAC
>CAMCBC010000125.1 GCA_945872775.1 Spirosoma fluviale
TGTCCCAAGGGAGGAGCGTGCGCAAGTCTAGAATATCGGCCGAGATGCCGAGTTCCTCTACCGCCTTCAGGGCCCAATGTACGCCCATCCCATAGGTGATGATGGAAGCCTGTGTTCCTGCAGCGGCTAATGCAGCTTTGCCAACTTCCACCGTGTAGTAGCCATCAGGCACAGGTCCAGAGATGGAACGGTACAAGAGCTTGTGTTCAAAGTAGAGGTAGGGATTGGGGTCCTCCAAGGCTGCATTGAGGAGGCCTTTGGCATCGTGAGGATTGGAGGGATACACTATTTTTAGCCCTGGCGTATGAAAAAACCAGGCTTCGTTGGATTGGGAATGGAAAGGGCCCGCAGCGGTACCGGCTCCTGTTGGCATGCGAATCACTACATCGGCATTTTGCCCCCAGCGGTAGTGAATCTTGGCGAGGTTGTTTACAATTTGGTTGAAGCCCACACTCACAAAGTCGGCAAACTGCATTTCGACCATGGCCTTGTAGCCTTTGATCGAAAGGCCTAGCCCTGCGCCAATGATGGCACTTTCGCAAAGTGGGGTGTTGCGGACTCTTTCGCCTCCAAATTGGGCTTTGAACCCATCCGTGATTTTAAATACGCCTCCATATTCCCCAATGTCTTGGCCCATCAAGACCAGGTTGGGATACTTTTCCATGGATTGTCGCAAGCCATCGCTGATTCCATCGATAAAGCGCTTTTCAGTGGCGGCACCACTTGGCTCTACGACGGTTTGGGTAAAGGGAGCATACACATCACCCACTTCCTTTTCTACAGATGCCTGTACCGCTGCTTCTGCAAATGCTATTTCGAGCGCATCATTGATGCTCTTTTTAACCTTTTGGTTGATGTTCTCCTGTTCATCTGGGGTAAGTACTCCTTCGGAAAGCAGGTAGTCTTCGTAGCGGTCTACCGGATCTAGCTGGGCCCATTCCTCCATCAAAAACTTAGGGACATACTTGGTTCCGGATGCTTCCTCATGTCCGCGCATGCGGAAGGTGATCGCTTCGACGAGGACAGGTCTGGGATTTTCGCGCAGGTCTTCGGCAAGGCGTAAAATGGTGTCGTACACTTCAAGCACATTGTTGCCTTGGATGCGTACGGCTTCCATGCCGTATCCAGGGCCTTTTTCGGTAAAGTATTGGAAAGCAAACTGCTCTTCACTTGGGGTGGAAAGTCCGTAGCCATTGTGTTCCACCACAAAAATCACGGGCAATTTCCAAACTGCCGCCACATTCAATCCTTCGTGGAAGTCGCCTTCTGAACTGGCACCATCGCCGGAAAAAACCAGCGCTACTTTTTTCTCCCCCGCAAGGGTATGTGCCAAGCCGATGCCGTCTGCAATGGCCAGCTGAGGGCCCAAATGGGAAATCATGCCCACCACATGGTGTTCGATACTGCCAAAATGGAAGGATCGGTCTCGGCCCTTGGTAAATCCCAACTCTTTGCCCTGAAATTGTGCAAATAGGCGCTCCAAAGGCATGTCTCTGCCCGTGAAAATGCCCAAGTTGCGGTGCATGGGAAGGATAAATTCATCGGGAGTAAGGGCATTTACAGCCCCAATCGAAATCGCTTCCTGTCCCCATCCGCTAAACCACTTGGAAATCCGGCCTTGGCGAAGGAGAATCAACATTTTTTCTTCAATTCTCCGAGGAACGAGTAGGGATTCGTACAATTTAAGTAGGGTAGCTTCCGAATAATTTTTTCGGTCAAAAGTTAATTTTTGGGCGTTGGGGGCGGTGAATTCCATAGGGGGTAATTTTCGTACCTAAGGTACGGCAAGGGAACAAATCCCCCAAGGGTTTTGTGCGTGAGTCACCAGGATAGGTAAAGATAGTCTGGGATTCTGACTCTCCTGCAATGCACCCCGACTCTCATCGGGGAGCTAAAAATAAATGCAAGGAGTTAAAAATTTTGCTGTATGTGACGAAATTAGGTAATACTAGACCCCTACTTTCAATCTTAGCATTAAGGTTAGTTTAATAATGTGTTAAGAAGTCGTTTGTAGCGAGTGAATTCATACCGGCCCGGAATCAGGGCTTGCTTCAAAATATGCTTTTTCAAGCCTTTTTACCTACCTTCGCCTTCCCAAACTGAAGCAAATTCTGTGAAAGCGAGAACATTAAAAAAGGATAAAGTCAACATCATCACGATGGGCTGCTCCAAAAACTTGGTGGATTCTGAGGTACTCCTCACACAACTTAGGGGCAATGGCATCGATGCCAGCCATGAGTCCGACCGCCAGGACAACAACATCATCATCATCAATACCTGCGGATTTATAGACAATGCCAAGCAGGAATCTATCGATACAATTTTACAGTTTGTCGATGCCAAAGAAAAAGGGTTAGTCGATAAGGTGTATGTGACAGGTTGCCTTTCACAGCGCTACAAGGATGACTTGGAACAAGAGATTCCGCAGGTAGACGCATTTTTTGGTACCCGGGACTTGCCAGCAATATTGAAAAAGTTTAAGGCAGACTACAAGCATGAACTGGTAGGAGAGCGTCTGCTCACCCATGCCAGTCATTATGCCTACATGAAAATATCCGAGGGTTGTGATCGCCCTTGTTCCTTCTGTGCGATCCCGCTGATGCGTGGAGGCCATATTTCAAGACCCATCGAAGAGCTAGTGAAGGAAGCCCAACACCAGGCCGCCAATGGTACGAAGGAACTATTGCTGATCGCACAGGACTCCACCTATTATGGGTTGGATTTGTATAAAAAGCGAAACTTAGCCGAACTCCTTCGCAAGCTATCGGATGTGGAGGGAATCGATTGGATTCGCCTGCATTATGCCTATCCTACCGGTTTTCCGATGGATGTGATTGAGGTCATGAAGGAGCGCCCCAATATTTGCAAGTACCTGGATATTCCCCTGCAACATGGTTCGACGGATGTGTTGAAGGCCATGCGCCGAGGTACTACCCGAGAAAAGCAGGAAGAATTGATCCATAGCATTCGTGACCTGATCCCAGAGATCGCCATCCGCACCACCTTGATTGCCGGACATCCTGGAGAGGGAGAGCGGGAGTTTCAGGAAATGGTGGACTTTGTGGAACGCATGAAGTTTGAGCGTCTGGGGGTATTTACCTATTCGCATGAGGAGAATACGCATGCCTTTGGGATGGAAGACAAGTTGTCCCAAGAAGAAAAGCAGTCCCGTGCCAACCAGCTGATGGAGGTGCAAGAGCAGATCAGTTACGACCTCAACCAGCAGAAAATCGGCAAGACGTATAAGGTCCTAATTGACAAAAAGGAGGGAGGACATTTTGTAGGCCGAACCGAATTTGATTCCGTAGAGGTGGACAATGAGGTGCTTATCGATGCGGCCACCCACTACTGCCGCGTAGGAGACTTTGTACAGGCCAAAGTGGTGGATGCGACCGAGTTTGATCTCTACGCGACCGTGGAGGAGTAGTTTTCTAATCTGTATTGGAGCAATTCACCGCATTCCTGAAACATTTAAGGAAGCGATGCTCAGTTATCGATTACATAAGAATTTTGAATGAACTTTTGAGCTAGCTGTGCGTTAGGAGGGTATAATTTGATAAACCTTTTCCGCTCATGAAATCACTAGCTTATTTACTTTTTGGCATTGCCTTGCTGACGGTAAATCATGAGGCTATTGGGCAGGACTATTTTTATTTTGGCAACACCAATTTGGTGGGTACTGGCCCCATGCAGGGGGATAAAAAAATCGGCTCTTGGAAAGTGTACCAGCGAAAACAGGTGGAAGAAAATCCGCGTTCCACTAATTTGAAAGTTCCTCTGACTGAAGTCGAGCAGGTTTTTGATCTTCGCGTTCCCTACTACAGACTTGAGATGCAAGATAATCTTGTGGATGGGGTGATGGAAGAATTTTATCCAGGTGGAGAGGTCAAAAAGCTAGTCAACTACAAAGCAGGGAAATTAGAAGGTGATTTTTTTGAATTCACTGAAGAGGGAGAGCTGCTCTTGTCAGGCAGTTACGAACAGGGAAAGCGTAGCGGAGAATGGGTGGTCTACCGAAATGACGGAACCAAAAAATCGGAATACACCTACAGTAACAATCTATTGGAAGAATTTGCGCTCAGTTACTATCCTTCAGGACAACTTGCAGAGCGAATCCCTTTTGAGCAAGGAGTGGTGAATGGGCTTTATGAGTCATTCTTTCCAGATGGAAGGATGCAGCAATCCCTTGTATTTGTGGATGGGATGGAAGGTGGACCCTTGAAACAATACTTTGCAGACGGGACTTTAGCCCTCTCTTGTTCCTTTAACAAAGGACTACTGGATGGGAATTGGGAGAAATATTCACCAACGGGACAGCTTGAGTCTCGAGGGGGATACACTAAAGGAGAGCGAGATGGGTCCTGGAAAGAACTGTATCCTGAGGTCAATGGATTTTTTTGGGTAGGGAAGTACGTAAAAGATAAAAAAGAAGGGGTTTGGGAGGTTCAAAATTCCAATGGATTCATACATCAAAAGGAAACCTTTCAATCAGGCTCTCTGGTGGAAATCAGTGAATTTACCGCAGAAAATGGTTTGGTGTTAGATGCTGGTCGCTTGGAAAAGGGAGATGGGAAGCGGTACTTTTTTGATGCGGCGGGCAACCGCCTGGAGAAAGGACGCTATGCGAATGGACAGCGTACAGGAATCTGGTATACCTATTTTCCGAGTACCAATTTGGTTGCCAGTTCAGGTGGCTATGTTGCCAATAAAAAGAGAGGTACCTGGAAGTATTACGACATCAATAGCCAGTTGATTAGTGAGGAAATTATTCCTGCCAGCAGAGAGACTGAATCCATAGATCGATCGGTCAGTGCGTCATCCTCCCCTCAAGGAAGAACCAGATCGTATATGCCGCAGCAAAATTCCAATGGGGTGGTGGTGCCTCAATTTAGGGTCTTAACCCCAGATGGGACCCTGGGCTTCTCAGGCCCTGGGATGTTTCAGTTGGGGAATTGATGTACTAGAAATACGATAGAAATAGAATAGAAATAGCCCGAGCGAGCTCGGGGAAATAGTTAAAAAGAAATATGGTGGAAATACGATGGAAATAGACTACGCTTCGCCTGCCTGCCGCAGGCCGGCTTCGTGAAATAGGTTGAAATACGAATCTGGTGTATTTCACCGAGCTTGCCTGCCTTCCGCAGGCAGGCTCGGTTTATTTCTAGTGTATTTCTATCGTATTTCCATTGTATTTCCTTAACCTTTTTCCCAAATGATTCTTTCCTAGTAACTTCGTATCAAAATCCCAGTTAAATGACCCTGATCGAAGTTACAACCCCTGCACATCAACTCGAATTTATCGAAATGGCTGTGCGGTTGTACCGCAACGAGAAGAATTGGATTCGTCCCATAGATCAGGATATTGAAGGACTTTTTCATGCGGAGACCAACAAGCTATTTCGCAATGGAGCCAAAGCCAAGCGCTGGTTGCTCCAAGACGATTCAGGCAAGACCATCGGTCGGATTGCGGCATTTATCAATCCCAAAATGAAGGAAAAGCAAGCCACTGGGGGGCTTGGTTTTTTTGAGTGCACCCAAAATCAGGAAGCTGCCTTTTTACTTTTCGATCAAGCCAAAGAATGGCTCCAAAGCGAAGGCATGGAGGCCATGGATGGGCCGATCAACTTTGGAGAGCGTGACAAGTGGTGGGGGCTGCTCGTGGATGGATATTCTGAGCCCAACTACAACATGCCCTGGAACTTTGCCTACTACCAGGAGTTTTTTGAGAACTATGGCTTCAAACTCTATTTCAAGCAATTCACCTATGCTCGAAACGTGCAGAATGTCGGCTTTGACCAAAAAATGTTCCAGCGTGCCGAGGTGATCCTGGCCAATGAGGACTACAGTTTTCGCTACATCCAAGGGAAGGAACTCCAAGAAAAGGCACCCGAATACTTCATGACCGTGTACAACAAGGCTTGGGCACGACACCTGGGCAAATCCATTGCGCTCAAGGAGGCGCAACTGATGTTTGCCAAAATGAAGCCCATTCTAGATCCTCGGCTGATTTACTTCGCCTTTTACAAGGCTGAACCAGTTGGGTTTTTCATACAGATCCCGGAGATCAACCAGATTTTCAAGCATGTGAATGGCAAAATGGACCTGATTGGAAAACTTAAATTCCTCTGGTACAAGACCTTTTTTCCACCCAATAAAATGCTCGGGCTGGTCTTTGGCGTGGTTCCAGAGCATCAAGGCAAAGGAGTGGAAAGCGCCATCGTCATCAGCTACGACAAAATGAGTGGAAAGTCTTCTTTTCCCTACAAGACCATCGAGATGAATTGGATCGGGGATTTCAATCCCAAGATGATGCGGGTATGTGAGCAACTATTGGCTGAGATTTACAAAACGCATCATACCTACCGCTTCCTTTTTGACCGGGAAAAACCCTTCGAAAGACACCCTATTTTTGACTAGCCAACACGATAAGGCCTTATATATAACAACTAAATGAGCGAACTTTGTTCCGCGAATTCAATCAGATCAATCAAATCTCTCCACCCAACTAGCGAATGAAAAAGTACAACGTAACAGGCATCGGAAATGCCTTGGTAGATATTGAGTTTAAAGTGACCGACCAGTTTTTTGCAGACAATGGGGTAGAAAAAGGTCTCATGACCCTAGTGGATGAGGAGCGCCAAAACCACCTCATGCAAGTCATTCACCATGCGGAAGCAAAAAAGCAAGCAGGTGGATCTGCAGCCAATTCCGTGGTGGCAGTAAGCCAGTTTGGAGGCAAATCCTTCTACTGCTTCCGCGTAGCCAATGACGAATTGGGTCACTTTTACCTGCAGGATTTGATTGATTCTGGAGTGGACATTGCCTTGACTTCTGCTCAACTAGAAACAGGGGTAACAGGCAAGTGCCTCGTGATGGTGACCGAAGATTCGGAAAGAACCATGAATACCTTTTTGGGAATTACTCAGAATTTTTCCAGCCAAGATGTGCACGACGCGGCGATTCAGGATTCAAGCTACCTCTTTATCGAAGGCTACTTGGTGACCTCTCCCAATGGGAAGGAAGCCATGCTTCATGCCAAGAAGGTAGCCGAGGCGGGAGGAACGAAAGTGGCATTGACCTTCTCGGATCCTGCGATGGTGAAATACTTCAAGGCCAACTTTGACGATGTCATCGGGCCCAGCGTTGACCTTCTTTTTGCAAATGAAGAAGAAGCCATGCTTTACACGGGCAAGTCCACTTTGGCTGAGGCGCGCGAGGAAATGAAAAAGGCGGCCAAGCACTTTGTGATCACCATGGGAAAAAATGGAGCCATGATTTTTGATGGAGATACTTTCATTGATATCGAGCCGTATCCTACCACTGCCATTGACAGCAACGGGGCCGGAGACATGTTTGCAGGTGCGTTCTTGTATGGCATCACCAACGGGCATTCTTATGCAGAAAGTGGAAAGCTAGCCTCCATGGCAAGTTCTCGAATTGTGAGCCAGTTTGGCCCACGTCTGAAGTGGCACGAGGCGAAGGAGATTTTGACCAAGCTAACTCCTTGATTTACAATTAAAGGGGTTAAATTATCTCTCAACAGGGGTTTTTGGAATATTTTACTTTTGCTATCTGAAAACCAAATAAAAATTAGCCAACTTGACTTATTATATTTAAAAATGGGGGCAGATTACCTTAAACTTTAGTGCAAAACATTCCGTACTTAATTCAATAAATTATTAACTAACCTTTTTTACTATGAAAAAAATTCTTCTGTTGAGTCTCCTCCTTGGATGGATAATCCTTCCTCTGGCTGCTCAGACTAAAATCGAATTCAAGGAATTTACCTTGGACAACGGACTTCATGTGATCATGCACCAGGACAATACCACCCCAATTGTGGTGACTTCCGTGTTGTACCATGTAGGCTCCAAAAATGAAAATCCAGAGCGCACGGGATTTGCTCACTTTTTTGAGCATTTGATGTTCGAAGGTTCTGAAAATATTGACCGCGGTCAGTACATGAACATCATTCAGAGCCGAGGTGGAACGCTCAATGCCTACACCTCCAACGACATC
>CAMCBC010000126.1 GCA_945872775.1 Spirosoma fluviale
AGCTTGTGTTTTTAAAAGTGTGATTACACGCTGTGCATGCTCGTCATCCAAACTGGAAGTAGGTTCATCGGCAAGGATTAATTTAGGGGTATTCACCAAGGCACGAGCGATGGATACCCGCTGCGCTTCTCCTTCACTTAAGGTGCCTACTGCTGCAGATGCTTTGCCCGCTATGCCCAAACCTTGGAGTAGGTCGGCAGCAGAACCTCCTTTTTTCTTGCTTAAAAACTGCGCCAGCTCCAAGTTCTGTTTCACCGTGAGTGCGGCAATCAGATGCGGTTTTTGAAACACAATCCCAATGTTTTGCCCACGAAACAAGTCCAATCGATGGCCTTGAAGGGCAGAAAGAACTACCCCATCGAGGAGTACCTGCCCTTGATTGGGGGTTAGAAGGCCTGCAAGTAGATTCAAAAAAGTAGTTTTCCCAGTACCAGATTTTCCCAATAGCAATAGGGCCTCTCCCCCGGCTAGCGAAAAATCTGGGAAGGAAATGGGCGATTGACCGGGGTGGGCAAATCGAAGTGAAGTGGTTTGTAGCAACATGAATCTATTCTTGAGGACCTTGGTGTTTAGAAAGCACAGATCCAAGGACCAATTCAAAGTTAATTTTTTAGAACTAAAATAGCACATCCCGAAGGCTTGGAGCAAAAGAATTCTAGTTCGGTTGGGTTCTCCTTGAAAGAAATGTGGACAGGATGACGATGGGTTGCTCGCCATTAGCAAATTACCTGTAGAATGTTGCTTTTTTCTTTTGAAGAGGGGGTGCTTTCTTCTATTTTTGTGCGAAACAAAAAACAGCGCATCGATGAGTGTACTAGTCAATAAGAATTCAAAAGTAATCGTTCAGGGCTTTACAGGAACTGAAGGCTCTTTTCACGCCCAGCAAATGATCGAGTACGGTACCCAAGTAGTGGGAGGCGTGACTCCAGGCAAAGGCGGAACGCTACATTTGGAAAGACCCGTGTTTGATTCGGTAGAAGATGCCGTACAAAAGACTGGTGCAGATACCTCTATCATTTTTGTTCCACCTGCTTTTGCAGCGGATGCGATTATGGAAGCTGCTGATGCTGGCATCAAAGTAATCATTGCCATCACCGAAGGAATTCCTGTGGCAGACATGATGCGTGCCAAGCCTTACATGAAAGAAAGAGGTTGTGTGCTGATCGGTCCCAACTGTCCTGGTGTTATCACTCCTGGAGAAGCAAAAGTGGGCATCATGCCTGGTTTTGTATTCAAGACTGGTAGAATTGGAATCGTTTCCAAATCAGGAACGTTGACCTACGAAGCTGCGGATCAAGTGGCGAAAGCCGGACTTGGAGTTTCTACCGCAATTGGCATTGGAGGAGATCCAATCATTGGAACCTCTACCAAGCAAGCAGTTGAGCTATTGATGAACGATCCTGAAACCGATGCCATCATCATGATCGGCGAGATCGGAGGAAATTACGAAGCAGAAGCCGCACGTTGGATTCGCGAAACAGGCAATAAAAAACCAGTTGTAGGATTTATTGCTGGTCAAACAGCCCCTCCAGGCCGTAGAATGGGTCATGCGGGTGCCATCATCGGCGGTGCTGACGATACCGCAGCAGCAAAAATGAGAATCATGCGCGAAAATGGAATCTTGGTTGCGGAATCTCCTGCAGAGATCGGAGCAACTATGGCCAAAGCGCTTGGCGTAACTGCTTAATTCAGATACTTTCGGGCCCAAAGCCCTTCAATGCCTCAGGGAAATCCCTGAGGCATTTTTTTATCCCCCTCAAAAAGAAGCATTTTTTAATATTTTAAATTTTTTGTTTATAGGTAAAACTTCTTTAATTTTTTTATTAAAGTAATCGGTTTTGTTCCTAAACTTTTTTAGATTTGAATAACCCATTCGCTGTTCTACTTTCCCAAGGCAGACCACTTTTATGGGGCCTTCTCGTTTTGTATTTCAACGACTTTTCCCATGCACGCAAACACCCAGTTTTCCGAAGTAGAAAAGGCTTTTCTAGCAGAGTCTGGAGTCACCAAAATGACTACCAAGCTCCCCTATCTTTTGGTAGACAACTTCCCCAAGCTCGGCCTACTCACTGCCTGTCGCTTTCTGGAATGGGTGGCTGCAAATCCCGAAGGAGTGGTCAGCCTACCCACCGGCAAGACACCAGAATACTTTATCAAGTGGACCCAGTACCTGCTTGAAAATTGGGAAAGCAAAAAAGGCAAGGAGGTTCGAGAAAAATACGGCTTGGGCAACACCTCCAAACCTAGCCTCAGCGAACTCACCTTTGTGCAAATCGATGAGTTTTACCCCATCTCCTCCAAGCAGCACAACAGCTTTTACGACTACGTCAACAAATTTTACCTCAGCGGATTTGGACTCTCCAAAGAAAAGGCCATCCTGATCAATTCAGATGAGATCCGCCTCGCTGAAGGCAAGCACTTTAGTAAAGTATTTCCTGACTTAAAGGTAGACCTAAGCCTTCGCTTTCGAGACCCCATCAATGAACTCGAGCAACTGCAGCAAACCTCCATTTACCTAATCGATCAATGGTGCGGAGACTACGAGCAACGCATCCGCGCAAAAGGAGGCATTGGCTTTTTCCTAGGCGGCATAGGGCCCGATGGACACATCGCCTTCAATACCCGAGGATCACATCCCTACTCCGTTACCCGCCTCACCGAAACCAACTTTGAAACCCAAGCCGTGGCAGCAGGAGACCTAGGCGGCATCGAGATATCGGCCAACCGACTCGTCATCACCATCGGCCTAGATACCATCGCCTACAACCCAAATGCAGTGGGAATTGTCATCGCTGCAGGGGAAGCCAAAGCCGGCATTGTCCGAGACTCCTTGGAGTCAGGACCCAATACCCAGTTTCCAGCTACCATCCTCCAAAAACTAACTCAAGGAAGATTTTACCTTACCCGAGGAGCTGCGGTCAAACTTACGGACTCCGTCGATGCCTATTATTCAACTGGCACCTGGACTTTTGAAAAAACGGAACGCGCTGTCATTGAGCTGTGCAAGAAAAAGAATACCTACGGACACCGACTCAAGCTGGAAGATTTGAAAGCAGATCCCTACTGCAAGCAAATTCCAAACCTATCCGAGGATACCGTAAACCAGGTGATCCAGAGCATCTCTGCCAAAATATCCAAAGGGCTAGAACAAGAGAAAAATGAGGTCCTACTGCATACTGGACCACACCACGACGACATTTCCCTAGGGATCCTGCCTCACATCACCAACCAGCTGCATGATCCAAGCAACGAGGCTCATTTTTCGGTGCTCACCTCGGGATTCACGGCCGTGACCAACAAGTTTGTGATTGACACCCTGCTCCATACCAAAAAATTATTGGAAGATGGAAAGATTCAAATGACCAATTACGAGGACTTCTTTGACGTGGGCTATCGCCTCAAAACAGACAAGGATGTCTACCACTTCCTCACCAATGTGGCCTCCGAAAACGGGGCAGCGCGCTCCAGAGGCCTTTGCCACCGGGTGGTCCGCGCGCTCTGCATCGTTTGGGAGATCAAAGACAAAGAGCAACTTCGAGAAACCATCAATGAGGTCATCCAAATCCTGAAGAAATCCTACGATGGTGAAAAAAATCCACCTAAAATTCAGAAGCTCAAAGGAATGATCCGTGAGTTTGAGGAGGAGTTGGTTTGGGCCCACTTTGGAGTTCAAGTCAAAAATGTCCACCACCTGCGCCTTGGTTTTTATACCGGTGATATTTTCACGGAGCAGCCCGACAAAACCCGCGATGTGGATCCGATCGTGGATCTTTTCCGCAAAGTCAAACCGACCAAATTGAGCCTTACACTAGATCCCGAAGGATCTGGACCTGATACGCACTACAAGGTGCTTCAAGCCACTGCAGCAGCAGTCAAAAAATGGTCCGAAGAAACAGACACAAGCAAGCTACGCATCATCGGTTACCGCAATGTTTGGTTTAAGTTTGAACCCCATGAAGCGAATGTCATCGTGCCGGTTTCCCTTGGAGACATGGCAGTGATGGAGGATTCCTTTGCCAACTGCTACCTCAGTCAGGTCAAGGCTTCCTTCCCAAGCTATGCACACAACGGCAAGTTTAGCACCGTTGCCAAGCGTACCTGGGTTGGGCAACTCAACGACATTCAACTCTTGCTCGGCAAAAATTACTTTTACCAACACGAGCATGCCAAGGTCAGAGCGAGCCATGGACTTATTTTCTTCCGAGACATGAATGTGGAGGAGTTTCTTGCCACAGCACGTGAACTGGAGAAATCCATCGAAGGCTTGTTGTAATCCCCGTTCCTTTCACACCTATTTTTACTCCTGGTTTTCGATTATTAAGTTGGAAAATCTGCAGTTATCACCCCCTTTAACCCCTTTTTCCGAATGGAAAACATTATTCTAGGCATCGATATTGGAGGCACTAGCATCAAAGCTGGAGTCCTGGTATCTGGTCGTCTCCAAGATATCCGAAGCATTCCCACTCCTGCCTTAGAAAGTCAAGAGGTGATTTTGGAAAGCCTCGCCACATTTATTGAGACCTACTTCCCGCACGCTTTTGAAGGGATTGGAATTGGCATACCTGGGCTCGTTGATCCTCAAGAAGGTCTTGTCTTGGGTCTAGCAAATATCCCATCCTTCCAGCATGTGGAGCTACGGAAATTTCTTTTTGGCCGATTTGGGAAACCCGTTTTTATCAACAACGATGCAAACTGCTTTGCGCTGGGCGTGCATCAATTTGGAGTTGGCAAAGGATTCCAACACCTCGTCGGCATTACGCTAGGCACCGGTGTAGGTGGTGGAATAGTGATCCATGGAAAGCTCTATTCCGGTCTCAATTCTGCCGCGGGAGAATGGTGTGGCGCTTCTTATTTGGACTTAACCTTTGAGGATTACTGCAGCGGCAAATTCTTCAATCGCGTATACCAAAGTAAACCCAAGGCCTTAGCCAAACTGGCATTGGATGGAGACCCCATTGCCCTGAAGGCATTTGATGAGTTTGGAACCCATGTTGGAGAACTGCTCAAAGTGATTCTTTTTTCCCTTGCTCCCGAGGCTATCGTTTTAGGTGGTTCTATCCGAAAGACCTTCCCTTTGTTTGAAAAATCCATGCGCGCAACGTTGGAAACTTTTGCCTACCCCAGCGTCTTGCAAAAACTACAAGTGTTGGTTTCTGACCTAGATGAAACCGCCATTCATGGAGCAGTAGCCTTGGTGGATTTGAAAGCAGTGCCAGCAGCTTCGGCACATTGAGAAAAAATTCTTCACGGAACAAAAAATAAGGCTCAAACTAAAAAGGTCCAAGTGAATCAAAATCACTGGGACCTTTTTTTATTCAATGAATCAAGCCCCTCTACCAGATGCCTGCAAAGGAATGCTTGTCAGGTCTTGAATTTGGATGGGTTTTCCTTGTTCGATGGAGTGCCTCGCAGCAATTCCAATCAAGCAGGACATAGCCCCATCCCGACTACCGGCTGATTGCCTCCAGGGATCCGCTTGGTTGGGGTCCAGAAAAATCTTGTTTTTCAAACGGGTATCTCCTCCACCATGCCCACCTGCTCCATGTGGGATTGGGATGATTGTTCGTTCTCCGAAATTCTTGACCAACACCAGTTCGTCTTCCTTTTTCTCTTCCCAGGGCTGACTTTCCTTGATCCAGGCCTCGAGTCTGCCCTCGGTTCCATTGAAGGCGATTCTGTAGCCTTCGTAGGGAGAATAGGTCGTCAATGAATAGCTCACCTGCACCTTATTTTTGTAGCGAATCTGTACAGCCATCTTGTCGTAGCTATCGATTTCTTCACGGAAAACACATCCATCCCGGTGGTAGCCATCGTATTTTTCATTCTCCACATACAGTTGGTGGAGGTACTTGTTTTTGGTGATGTCCCAGTAAAAATCACAGGAAGATGCATGGGGGCACCCTCTGCAGGTTTTGGAACGGAATGGGCCATTTTTTCCATAAAACTCAAGCGAACCGTATGCAAATACCTCCTCCGGATCCGAGTTGAGCCACCAGTTAAGCAGGTCAAAATGATGCGAAGCTTTATGCACCAGCAAGCTGCCGCTGTATGCCTGGATCCCATGCCATCGGCGGAAATAATCTGCACCATGTGAGGTGTCCAGGTACCAATGAAAGTCAACCGAGGTCACCTTCCCAATAGCTCCTTCTTGCAGGAGTTCGTAGAGCTTCTGCCGATGCGGGGAGTATCGGTAATTGAAAGTGACCAGCACCTGCTTACCTGACAATTTTTCGGCATCCAAAATCGCCTGCACCTTCACCTCATCCGTAGTCATTGGCTTTTCGGTGATCACATGCATTCCCGCTTTCAATCCCTTGATAATAAATTCATGGTGGGTACTGTCCATCGTGGTCACGATCAGCACATCTGGAGCAGTTTCGCGCAGCATCTGATCAAAATCCAAGTAGAGTGGGCAAGTCAGTTGAAGGTATTCCTTCCCGAGGCGCATGCGCCCTTCGTTCTTATCCGACAAGCCAACAAACTCCACGCGGTCGCTGTAGGCTTGCACCACATCTCTTCCCCACATGCTTAGGCCTCGTACCCCTGTCCCCACAAGTGCAATTTTCATTTTACGGTCTAAGCCAGGAAATAAGTTCAGCGCTTGGGCAAGGGGATGAATCAAAAAAGAACCTGCAAGTGCAGTGCCTGAGCGTTTGATAAAGTTTCTTCTGGAGGATTGAACAGGGTTATTCATGGGTCAATGGGTCTGAAAAATTTAAGTTAAGGAAAAGTAATCTTTCCAGCCTAAAAAAGTACTTGAATTTTGGCTGGGAGACCTTAAAAATAACATCGATTCATCCCACAATTCTCTTATTTTTAAGCTGCAATCAAGCAAATGGAAAAAACCTTATCACTTCGAGGACTTTTTAGAATCAGCAGACCAATCAATCTGCTGCTGATTGCCTTTGCGCAGGGGATGACTGCCCATTTCCTGATTCAAACGAATGCTCAAGGCCTTCCAGTGCTACAGGATTACAGACTGTACCTGCTGTTGATGGCCACGGTACTGGTAACCGCCGCGGGCTACATGATCAACGACTACTACGATGTGAAAATCGACTACATCAACCGTCCCAATGCCGTGGTGGTGGGCAAAGGCATCAAGCGAAGAGTCATTTTAGTGCTTCACAGTCTGTTTAACTTCATGGCGATTGGCTTGGGATGGGCAGTAGCTCCTCGCATTGCTGCCGTGATTTTTTTTGCTGGGGTATTGCTTTGGTGGTATTGCAATCGACTCAAGCGGAAACCATTTATCGGAAATGTTGCCGTTGCTTTTTTGACAGGGCTTTCCATTTACTTAGTGGGCTACTACTACCAGAAAAACGAATTATTCGTATTTACCTATGCGTTATTTGCATTTTTCTTGAATCTCATCCGAGAGTTGCTCAAAGACTTGGAAGATCAGCATGGGGATCAGCTGCATGGTTCTAAAACCCTACCCATTGTGCTTGGCTTTCGCAAGACTAAACAGGTGATTTACTCCATTGCCATCACCTTTGTGGGTGCCATTCTAACGGTTTCCTTCCAACTCAATCATACGCACCTTTTTTACTATTTTGGAGGGTTAGGACTAGTTTTCTGTTGGTTTATGTGGGGCATCTACCGTGCAGATCGTAGGGAACAGTTTACGCAACTAAGTGCCTTTGCCAAAGCCATCATGCTCGTGGGGACACTGAGTATGGCATTTTTGTAATTTGGTCAACAGTTGGCCGTCCACAGTCGACAGCCGATTCGTTTGAGATCAAGGTTGGAGCCAGGAGGGAATGGCGGTGGTGAGGTAAAATAGAAGGATACTTGAGAAATTGTGAAGTGGTATTTTCAATCCTGATTTTTAGGAGTTGATATTCTGTGAGGCACAAAAAAGCCCTTAATTGATTAAATTAAGGGCTTTTTTGTATTGCAGAGAGGAAGGGA
>CAMCBC010000127.1 GCA_945872775.1 Spirosoma fluviale
GTCCTGAAGGTGAATTAGGAAAAATCCCCATAGAACAAATCAATTTTTCCTTGTCTAACAGTCAGTTATAGGATTTGTATCTTTTTGTTATTTTTATCAAACAATTACAAAAAATAAGGGTCACTTCGTCGAACTTTAAAAATAAACGAGACAAACATTCGGCTAAAAAAGCCAATTTCAAGAGGAAAAAGTTAATCACTAAAGAAGTTGGGCATCAGCTAAAAAAAACGACACCTCGGGTTTACAAACCAACCCATAGAACATGAAAAGATTTGGATTTATAATTTACTTGCTCATTTCAACATTAATCGTATCGAGTTGTGCCAGCACAGGCTTTCTAATGGCAAAGGCGAAGGTTACTCTATTTGGAGATTCATTTCCGCCAAAAAGTGAAGAAGCGAAAATTGACGTCTATATGACTAATAAACCGACTCAAGGGTATGTAGAACTTGGTCAGATAACTTGCAGAGACACTAATGACAAATGGAGTTTAAAGCAGATAACTAAAAAGGCTCGTGAAATTGGAGCAGATGGAATTTTAATAATTGGAAAATCAGGGACTTCAGGTGTTGGAATTCCAATGGGTACTTCAACTTATGTAGTGAGTGCAGAATACGGAATGACTGCTATAGCTATAAAGTACAAGTAGAGATATGGATTTTAAAATTCTGATTTTACTTTTTGTGGCATTAGCTATTTGGTTATTTGAGCGTTTGATTTTTAACATAAAGCGTAAACAAAGGCGAGATTATTATAGAAACGAAAACCTAAAATCAGATGATTGGAAGCGAAAACGATATGTTGTTCTCAAAAGAGACAATTGGACATGTGTCTATTGTGGAGAAGGTGCTACACAAGTGCATCACAAAAGATATGCGAAGAGAATCATTGGAAAAGAACCAATCAAATGGCTTGTTTCAGTTTGTAAACCTTGCCATGACAAACAACATTGAAAAAAAACCTAACGCACAACAGCTTATATAACTTATGGCGGGAAGAATGACCAATCGAGTTTTATGCTTTTAAGTAAGTTTGTTGTAGGCGGACAAGAAGGTGCTTCGAAAACTTCCACAAGTCATATACACGAAACGTTAAGAGAGGCTACCTGCAAAATTGCACGATATTCAACAATTTCATACTTCTCCCTACATAGGACAAGTTGAAAAAGAAGTACTAAATAGACACCTTGAGCCACATTTGATACTCATCCAAAAAGGAATCCAGGCGGGTGTCTTAAAATCCATGCCTGCTGACCTAATCTATTCTTTAATAAGTAATCAGGTATTTGGAATGTTTCAGTATATCACTTCTAAAACCCTTTGAAAATCAAAAAAAATCATTGAAGCAAAATTTGACTTGCTATGGCAGATAGTGACATAAATAAAATTACCATTTACAACGTCTGAGTAGACATTCAATAAAAAAACTATGAAAAAAGTAGCATTAGTTACTGGAGCATCCTCCGGCATTGGAAAAGAAACAGCAAAATTACTTATTGAAAATGGATACATCGTTTATGGTGCATCCAGAAGATTAGAAAAAATGACTGAGCTAAAAGAATATGGTGTTCAACTTGTTGAAATGGATATTGCTGACGATAATTCCATTGTCAGGTGTGTCGAAGAAGTGCTTAGAAATGAAAATCGAATCGATGTATTGGTAAATAATGCTGGTTATGGTTCTTACGGCGCATTGGAAGATGTACCAATTTCAGAAGCAAAATACCAGTTTGAAGTAAATATTTTTGGCTTGGCAAGGCTAACACAATTAGTCCTACCCACTATGAGACAACAACATTCTGGAAGGATAATAAATGTTTCTTCAATAGGTGGAAGCTTTGGCGAACCCCACGGGTCTTGGTATCACGCCACAAAATTCGCATTAGAAGGGCTGAGTGATAGTTTGCGTATGGAACTAAAACAATTCGAAATAGATGTTGTGATCATTAAACCAGGGGCCATTCAAACAGAGTGGAATGCGATTGCCCGTGAAAATTTAATGAAAGTTTCAGGCAACACCGACTATAAAGAGTTGGTTGGAAAACATATAAAAATGCTGGCTGATGCGGACAATAGAGGCTCATCTCCGAAGGTTGTTGCAAAGACAATTTTAAAGGCCACTACATCAAGCAATCCTAAAACAAGATATGCAACTGGTGGTGGCGCTAAGTTGATTTTATTTTTACGGCGTGTGTTTTCAGACAGAATATTCGACAAAATAATGTTGAGTATGATGAAATAAAATCAATACTAAATCATCATTATGGACTTTATACAGCATACAATTAATTGGGTTAAAGGAGAAATTTTCGAAGCAATTATATTTGGTAGTTTTGGACTCTTGACAATTATCTGCAGTTTATTGTTTTGGATATTCGGTGCAACCTTAAATTCAAAAGCGGTAATAATACCTTTTTTACTAGTGGGTATTTTTTTCCTTATTACGGCGATTTCAGGAATTGTAAGTAACAACAAGCGAGTTAAAGAATTTACTGATTCCTATCAACTAAATAAAGTAGAGTTTGTATTGAGTGAGAAAAAAAGAGTTGAGGACTTCCAATATCTGTACAAAATGACAATTATAATTGCCACTGTAAGTTTTATCGTAGCACTTTCTTTTTTCTATTTATCAGACAATTATCGTTTAAGAGCTGTGGGACTCGCATTAATTCTTTTTGGAATGACTGGTCTTGTTATTGATTATTTCTCAAAAGAACGGGCAGATAATTATTATAAAACAATCCTATTGGAAATTGAAAAAAACAACAAAAATTTAAATCTAAACATCCTGCAAAATTGAACAATATTTAATCCTTTAATTTTTTGATAGTTATGAATTCAATCCTCGAATTAAAGCTGCAGCTTTAATTAAAAAGTAATCGCTCCTCAATCCAGTTGCCGAAAGATGGGATTGGGACGATGGGCTTTTTGCATAAGGCCTTCGAGTTCCGCCACAAGTGCAGGATGGTCTAGGGCCACATTTGTTTGTTCCTCAGGATCTTTGGCCAGATCAAACAGTTCCAGGGTTGTCTTTGCTGCATCTTGAACTTGGTACTTCACCAATTTCCAATCTCCTTTTCGCAGCGCTTGCCTTCCTCCAGACTCGTGAAACTCCCAATACAAGTGATCAGGAAGCTGCTGCTGTCCTGCATTCAATAAAGTCGGCAAGAAAGAAATCCCATCAATCCCTGCAGGGCTGGCAGCGCCAATCGCTTCGGCTAGGGTCGGCAACCAATCCCAAAAAGCAGCCACGTGGCTGGACTGACTTCCGGACTTGATTTTTCCTGGCCAATGCGCGACCAATGGCACATGAATACCTCCTTCATAGAGGTCTCGTTTAAATCCCCTAAACGGGCCATTGCTATCAAAAAATAAAGGGTCAGCCCCTCCTTCCCGATGCGCACCATTGTCTGATGTGAAAACCACAAGCGTGTTTTCGGAAAGGCCTAAGACTTCCAACTTGTTCATAATTTCTCCTACATAGCGATCAATTCGTGCCACCATCGCCGCAAAAGTAGCTCGGGGATAGGGCTGAGACTGGTAACCGGGAATAACCATTTCTGGACCATAATCCCCTCCTGGAGGTGCAGTATGTGGGGTTTCCTCCCCAAACTTTGTCTTGTAATACTGAAAGGTCTCGTCCTCAGGAACTGCCAGTTCCGCGTGGGGCATCACCAGGGGTAGAAATAGAAAGAAAGGTTGCTGCTGGTTGGCCTCAATAAATTCCAAACTCTTCTGATGGATGAGGTCAGGTGCAAAGGTGGTTGTGGTGGACCAGTCATTTCCGGGAAGTGGCACCTGTTGCTGATTTTCCCAGAGGTAGGCTGGATAGTAGCGGTGCGCATAGCGCTGGCAATTGTAACCGAAGAAATGATCAAAACCTTGGTTTGAAGGATCTCCCGTCGTCCCCACAAAACCCAGTCCCCACTTGCCAAAGGCAGCGGTGCGGTAGCCTGCTTGCTGGAAAATTTTCCCCAAGGTCATCAGAGTGTCTGGCATGGGA
The DNA here is from genome assembly GCA_945872775.1 of Spirosoma fluviale. Taxonomy (GTDB): domain Bacteria; phylum Bacteroidota; class Bacteroidia; order Cytophagales; family Cyclobacteriaceae; genus Algoriphagus. Next base: position 4,003 of record CAMCBC010000127.1, read on the forward strand.
TACTGTCCTTCGGGTTGGATTTCAAAATTTCCACGGATGGGTGTATGTCCTGTATGCAACCCGGTGAGCAGGGTGGAGCGCGAAGGTGCACACACGGGAGCCCCAGCATAATGCTGGGAAAAGCGCATCCCTTGGGAGGCTAGGCGATCGAGTGCAGGGGTTTGGATGTGTTGCTGCCCCAAAAAGCCCAGATCTCCATAGCCGAGATCATCTGCAAGGATAAAAATGACATTGGGTGGTGTTGGGGAAATTGCTCCAGCGTTTTCCTTGACTTGAAAGGAAGAGAGCAAGAAGCTACTTGCAAGCAAGCAAATGCAAAGGACTGGCGATCTCATACCCTAAACTAAGTGAAAATGGTCTAAAAACAGAAACGGGAAGCATTTCTTGCGAAAGCTTCCCGTTTGGTCGACAGATCCCCGTAGTTCACTATCTACCTCAAGCTACAGTTTTAGACTTTTCCCAGTTGCCCAGGTCCAATTCATCGAATGTAGTCGCCCTTTCGGACTTGTCCTGTTTTTGTAGACCCCATCCCCATTTCTGTGGTTGCCCCTTTCAAACACTTGTAGGCAAGTGTTCCTTCATGGCGGGTATCCCGAAGTTAGCCTGATGGCAAACTTCCAGGCCGATCTTTTTGCACTTCTGCGGTTACCCGTTGCAAACTACCTCAATTAAGTGGCAGCCCCTTTGTGCCCGATGTTTGTACAAACTTTCCCGAAAGAAGATTTGTGCTGATTAATCCATTTTTCGCAATTCTGGGGTTACCCCTCTCAATCTAGAAATTTCTTTCTTGATCCTTCTTGCTAGGAACTTTGATTCTTTCCGAAGAAGTCCTCAAATTCGAGCCCATCGTTTTTCGGCATTTCTGCAGTTTCCTGTCTCAGAGACTCACCCGAAGGCTGGCCCCCCTTTATGCCCGATCTCAAACTTTCAATCCATGAACCGAAATCGTACTTCCGGTCTTTTTTTCTCTTACTTGATGAATTAAAGTTGGCTGAATAAAAAAAATAATCCAATTATTTCTTTAAAAATTTATCCACAATTTTTACCATGAATTTGCCTGTAAACGAACAAGTTATCCACCTATTTTTGGGTAATTATCCACCGGTAGTTTTGTCCTCAATACACATCTCTAGTTTTATATCCCATTCGTTTAGCCATGAGCCCAGAGGTAGAAAAAAAAAGGAGCTATTCTTTCGAACACTCCCATTTACTTGATGCTGGCGCTGCTTTACAGCTTAACTAGTCTCCTTTTTTTGGAGCGATGCAACCCTCTTTTTAATCAACTGCTCTACAGCCTAGGTCCGCAACTAAATCCGAGAAACTTTTACAGAATCAAACCCGCGACAACTTAATTGGATAGGATTTACCAGCATTCCATTGGCAAACGTAGATATTCTCATCCTGATCAATACACACGTCGTGACAGTGTTGAAATACCGCCTCCTCCTGAAGCATCACTTGCAAGACTCCCTTATGGTAATGCGGCTCTGTCCCTCCTGGATTGGAAACGACCTTATTGTCCTTATTCAAAATGGTAACAAAGCCAGAGTTGTCCGTTTGTTCCATATACCTCAATCGGGACCAACAAACACCCGCATAGAGGTTCTCCCCATGGATCACCGGTCTGCAAACATAGGCCCCTGGCAGGAAGATCGTTTCTAGATACTTTCCATCCATCGTAAATCGCTTAAATGAATTATGCCCCCTAGACGTGCAAATCAGTGTGGGTTCGCCACTCGCCCGCTGATCTACGGCAATCCCGTGCGCAGTGCTAAATTGATCGTCCCCATTACCGGCACCTCCAAATTTTCGGACAAACTTCCCCTGGCTGTCGTACTGCAAAAAGTATTGGGAACCATAGCCATCCGCTACATAAAGGTCCCCATTTGGAGCTACGGCTGTTTCGGTAGGTACCCAGCGCATTTTATCGGTATAAATCCCTTCTGCTACAGGAGAAGGAATTTCAGTCACCACCTTTCCATCCAAGCTGGTTTTGAGGACTCTGCCTCCATTGTCCACCAGCCATAAGTATTCCGCATCTCCTTCATCTACCAAGGAGAGCCCATGAGCAGCGGTTAATCCCAAAGTCCAGGTATCCAGCAACTTGCCCGATTGGCTGTAGATGATCACATTGTTCTTAGGCTCATCCGTCAAAAGAATCATTCGCCCCTTTCGATCCATGACCATTTCGTGGCAGTTGACTACCGGAACTTTTGCAGGATCCAAATTGCCCCAATTTGGGTCTACAGTGTATTTGAAATCGCCATGCCCCAAAACCTTCTTTTGGGCAGCAAATACGGATAAATTGGGTTGTACACTCATGGCTAAACCGAGTAGGGAGGTGTTTTGAATAAATTTTCTTCGTGAATTCATAGCGCTTACGTCTTCCAAAAGTTACACATTTGAACTAGAAAACTCATTCTAGACCGCTAAAAAAGAAGTAAACAACAAAATTCCCTAGGCAATGCCTCATCATCTCGATTCAATGGCTTCCGCAAGGAAAATACCCAAGTCAAAAGAAAAATTATTCTCACCTGTAGCGAATCGGGCTCGCCTAGCGTTTGAAATTAAATTAGTTTTGTATCACGCTTTTTTAAACAACTCTCTCGATGAAAAACCGTATCAAATTCCTCTTTTACGTGCTTTTTGGCAGTAGCCTTCTTTTTTCGTGTATGGATGAGGTTAAAAGCACCTACTCCTTTCGCACAATGATGCCTGTTTACCTAGAAATGAAGGATGTTCGCGCCAAAGAGATTTATATTGCTCCTGCTCAGGAGATTGAGAACCCAGGAAAAATCTACATTTATAAAGATTATTTGTTGATCAACGAGCCCAACCAAGGGATTCACGTTTACGACAACAAAAATCCAGCAAACCCCATCAACCTGAGTTTTATCCCGATTGAGGGAAATGTGGATTTGGCAATCAATAGCGACATCCTCTACGCAGACAATTACGTGGACTTGCTGGCCTTTGACCTCAGCAACATTCGAAATATCCGCCTCGTGAAGCGCGTGGAAGATGTGTTCAACCACCTCTACCAGCACAGTACAGGGAAAATCATCACCTTCAAGGACACCGTGCTCACTAGTGATAGCCCCGCCTGGGCATTCGAAACCATGTGGACGGTAAGACCGAACATGAGCCTCACTTCAAATATGGCCAAAGCTGCTCAGAGTTACGGTACGGGCGGGTCCATGGCGCGATTTACATTGATGGACGGACACCTCTTCGCGGTAGATGAAAGCACACTTCGCGTATTTGATGTGCTCAACCCAGCCGAACCCAAGTTTCTTAAGCCTATCGAACTGGGATGGGGCATTGAAACCATCTTTCCTTTTGATCAAAAATTATTTATCGGTTCAAACCGGGGCATGCACATCTACGATGCCTCCACTCCGTCTGCTCCTACCCGATTGGCCGTATACGAGCACGTACTTTCCTGTGACCCAGTCGTAGTGAATGAAGAATATGCTTTTGTGACCCTTCGTAGCGGTAATTTTTGTGTCAATGGAGTCAATGAACTTCATGTTATCGACATCAAAAATCCATCTCAGCCCAAACTTAAGAAGGCCTACCCCATGCTCAACCCACACGGATTAGGCTTGGCAGAAAACTACCTGTATGTCGCAGAAGGCAAGCACGGCCTTAAAAGTTTTAACGCATCCGATGTACTAAACATCGACAAAAACCAGTTGGAATTCCTCCAATCCATGAAATCTGTAGACCTTATTCCTGGACCTAAGTCCTTGATCGTCATTGGTCCA
>CAMCBC010000128.1 GCA_945872775.1 Spirosoma fluviale
AGGCTAGACAAGTCCGCCGTATCCACAATAATGTTCTTTAGGTACTGTTCAGGATTCCAGAGTTCAATTCGAGTTCCCATGCCAACGACCACCACATCCTTCTCCAGGCTGGCATAGGTTTGGTACAGCTTCGGAATCAACAATCTCCCAGCATTGTCCAGCTCCACCTCGACGATGGAATTGAAAAAAGAGCGTTGCAACATGCGTTGTTCTGCATTGTTGATGTTCAGGGATTTGATTTGACTCTCCAGCTTTTTGTATTCTACCATGGGATAGAGGGCCAAGCACTTGTCTTCAGCCATGCGGAGCATGAGCGTCATGCCATTGGCCTGAGGAATTGCCGCCTTAATCTTGGCGGGCAATGCCAAACGACCCTTGGGATCTAGCTTGCTATCGTATTGACTGTTGAACATGATGGAGTGACTTCTATTTGGCAAAATTTGAAGTAAACAAAAGTAAGCAAAGAAGTATTAAAATTTACCACTTTCCCCCACTTTTTCCCACTTTGTTTCAAAACTAGCCAAAAGTTTACGTGCAGACAATAGTTTTTAGTAAAAAATGCAAGAAATTTTTAGGTGAATTTTTTTAGGTTTTTCGATTAAAAAAAATGGATAAACCCCTCAAATCGTTCAAAATCGAGGTGAAAATGCGCTTAACGATTGTTAAGCAAGAAGATTTTTTACTAAAGTCAAACCAAAGTGGGAGGATCTCCCAAAAAAAATGATTTACAAGGTAGTTTTAGGTTAAAAAAACGCAAAATCAGCATCCCAAATGAGGGTGTTAATTTTAGAAAAAATAAGTAGATTTTTAAGTCCTACTTTACCCGATTTTGAATTGCTTTTTCTCCCTTTTTTTCCAGAGATTTTCTAAAAAGTTCCCCTATCCAGGGCCAGGTTCCAGCGATTTTGGCAAGTAGCCCTCTGGATTCTGGAATACATACCAGCACCCGGGGACGCTCCATCACTCCCAAGATCACCTGCACCACCTCCTTGGGTTCCAGCACTTTTTTGGGGCCACTGAAGGTCAACTTGGCTTCCTCGGGATAACCCAACTGCAAGTCCAACATCGGCGTATTCACCAAATCGGGACAAATCACGCTCACCAACACCCCATAGCGCTTCAACTCTGCCGCCACGGACAAGGAAAATCCCCGCACTGCAAATTTGGAGGCCGCATACAAACTCAATCCGGACACGGGCGCCAATCCTGCCAAGGAGGAAATGTTCAAAATATGTCCAAAACCTTGTTCCTTCATCACCCTGCCCACAACCGTGGTTCCCAAAATGCTCCCCTTGGCATTGCAGTTCAAGTGGAAGTCAATATCTCCCAAGGCGTAGTCCTCCACAAATCCAGGGCGAATCACGCCCGCACAATTGATCAAATGGGAAATTGGCAATCCCAACTTCTTGGCGGTATCCACTACCCGATACCAGGTGGCCTCCTGAGCAACATCCCCATCCACCCATCCCACAGCTTCGCTGCCATGAGTAAGATTTTCAAGTTTCTCCGCATCTAAATCCACCAGAATTAACGGGATTTTGCGCTCCAAAAATGCGTGCACTAGCTGCTTACCAATGCCAGAGGCAGCGCCAGTAAGTACAATCAGGGTTGGGTTCATTGGTTTCAAGTAAAGCTGAAAAATAGGGAAAGAAACTTAAAAATCCCGAGGGTTCATTTTTTGTAGCTTTACCAAAAATCAGCACCCATTTTGCAGGGTTTTGAACTAAATTTGAGAAACAACTCCAAAATCCAACCATGGACCACCCACTCGCTGATTCTCATTACGACCTGTTGATACTTGGGGCTGGTCCCATCGGTCTCGCTTGTGGCATTGAAGCCAAGAAAGCAGGCCTGAACTACCTCATTCTTGAAAAAGGGGCCCTCTGCAATTCGATCTATAACTATCCGGTCAACATGACCTTTTTTTCCACTTCAGAGCGGTTGGAACTCGCAGGCATCCCCTTTATGTCGGCAGGAGCAAAGCCCACACGAACGGAAGCACTGGAGTATTACCGAAGAATTTACTTTTTATTTGACCTGAAGGTCAACTTGTACGAGGAGGTGAAAACACTCAAAAAGGAGAAGGAAATTTTTCACATCCACACCTCAAAAGGAGCGTATACAAGCAGCAAAATCATACTGGCAACAGGCTTTTATGACCTTCCCAATTTGATGCATGTTCCCGGAGAGGAACTGCCCAAAGTCCTGCATTACTACAAAGAACCCTGGCCTTTTGTAGGTCAAAAAGTCTTGGTGGTCGGGGGAGCCAACTCTGCTGTAGACGCCGCCCTAGAGTGCTGGCGCAAAGGTGCCCATGTGAGCATGGCACTGCTCGGGGATGAAGTGGATGAGAATGTGAAGTATTGGGTACGCCCCGATATCATGAACCGCATCAAGGAAGGCTCCATCCGAGCGATCAAAAACTCCAAAGTCGTTGAAATCCTCCCCACAGAAGTTCGTCTTACGACACCAGAAGGAGAAGTTCGCCTGCCCAACGACTGGGTACTCGCCTTGACTGGGTATCGGCCCAACTTTAGCTTGTTGGACCAGCTCGGTGTTACCCTCAGTTTGGATGAGAAACGCCAACCTTGCTATGACCAGACCAACCAAGAGTCGAATGTGCCGGGCGTGTATTTGGCTGGAGTGGTCTGTGGAGGACTTAATACGCGCGAATTTTTTATCGAAAACAGCATTTCCCATGCGGAAGCCATCGTTCAAGATATCTTGAAAAAATAATTATTGCAAAAAGGAGTAAAGGCTATTGCAAATAAGATAATCTTTGTAACTTCCTGAAAATTAAGAAAAACCATGGCTGCAGTTTGGAAAATTCGATGGGACGAGCAACGTACGGAGAGCATTGAGATCCCCCCTAAGGCCTACCACTTTTTTACTGAGACTACCGCAATCGTCGCTGAAAGCCAAGCGAATTATGCCGAAGCTACCCTAGATTTTCACGAGACTAGCCTGATTTTTGACTACTTGGATTTTAATTCTGCTGAGATTGCTGAGCTCCTCGAGGTGGATCCCAGTACGCTATTCCGTTGGAAAAAGGAAGACCGCAAGCTCAGCAAAGGGATATCCAAAAGCCTCCTGGAGATTGATCTAGTGCTAGCCAAAGGCATTCGAATCTTCGGCTCGGAGCAGCTACTTTCCGAATGGTTGAAGCTCCCGAATGAAGCCCTAGGACAGCAAAAGCCCATAGACCTAATCAAGAATCCGTACCAGATTGCCCAAGTAGACCAAGCATTGGAGTCACTTTCTTGGGGGAATGTGAGCTGATGCGCTACTTCCGATTGATCGAAAATCTTCCAGGACGAGATCCTCTTGGCTTCGGCATGGGGCCTGGTCGCTGGAACATCAACGTCACCCCCCTAATCTATGCTTGCTCAGTAAGCTCCCTGAATTTTTTGGAATTTTTATCCATCAAAGGCCCGGCAGTTACCGAAAGCTCTTGGAAATTGGTAGGACTTGAAGTGCAAGGCCCAATCCCTGAATTGGAAGTCACTGCCCTTCCCTTAGGCTGGAAAAATCGACCCTTTCCTAGAACAACCCAGGAATTAGGTTCCATCTGGGCCAAGCGGGAACTTTCCCCCTGTCTAAAAGTACCTTCCAGCCGCATTCCTTTGGCCAACTATTCCCAGGAACACAACTTGCTTATCAATCCCTTGCATCCCGAATTCAACGAAAAAGTACGGGTGACGGATACCTGGGATGTGAGCTTTGAAGTCAACCGCTAAATCAAGAATTGGCCTCGGTAATCAAGCGCAAACCATCTAGGGTCAAGTTGCGGTCTACCGCATCAAATACCCCTTCCAAATTGGTGAGAATGGAAGACAGCCCTCCTGTGGCAATCACGGTGAAGTTCAGCCCTGTTTCCAATCGAATCGCTTCCAACATCCCTTTGATCAACCCGGTATACCCATGCAGCACCCCGGCTTGGATGGCATGAACCGTGTTTTTCCCGAGAACGGATTCGGGTAACTTCAGTTCCACTTCCGGCAATTTGGAGGTATTCATAAAAAGCGCTTTGATGGCTGTTTGGAGTCCAGGAACAATGCTTACTCCCAAAACCTCACCCTCTTGGCCTACTGTGGTAAAAGTCAGAGCAGTTCCAAAATCCACTACAATGACCGGGCCTGACACTCGCGTATAAGCCGCCATCACATTGCACATCAAGTCCGTCCCCATTTCATTGGGGCGATGCGTGCGAACCGGTAGATTGCCGTAGCTCGTGGCTTGAATCCGATAGGGCAGCTTGCCAAAAAAACCTTCACAAAACTGTTCGAGGATTTCATTGATTTCCGGCACCACTGAACTGAATCCAATGGCATCAATTTGATCAGTAGTGATTCCATGTTCCAAAAAATACAACGGCACCTTTTTGCTCAGCTGAGAAATCAATTGAGGCGCTTTGGTTTCCAATCGAAACTGATTCGTCCACTTCCCTCCCTTGGAATCATAGAGCGCAAAAACCACATTGGAATTGCCCGCATCAATGGCTAAAAACATCTTGGTGTCTGATTTTATATAAATTAGGGGCATAGTTAGCAAATAATCAACTCTCCAACCTCAAAAACTCATGTATTCCCTAAGAGAAGGACAGAAATCAGACCTCCCACGCGTACTGGAACTTATCAACGAGCTCGCACTGTACGAAAAAGCACCCGAGCAAGTCACCAACACGCTGGAACGAATGGAGAAAGAAGGCTTTGGGCCGCAGCCCGTCTATGGATTCTTTGTTTGTGTCAAGGACAGTAGTCAAGAGATCATTGGCATCGCGGTGTATTATTACCGCTACTCCACCTGGAAAGGAAAGCGCTTGTATCTCGAAGATATCGTCGTAACAGAATCCGAACGGGGAAATGGAGCTGGCAAACTGCTTTTTGATCGGGTGATGGCCAAATCCCTGGAAGAAGAATGCAGCGGGATGATGTGGCAAGTGCTCGATTGGAATGCTCCGGCTATCAATTTTTACAAAAAATACGACGCGCTTCTGGAAGCAGGATGGCTCAATGCACACCTCCAAGATTACGAGATCAAAAAATTGCTGCAGTCCTAAGCGAAATCGCTACTTCTTCCCGGTTCTTCGCATCAAAAAAATTAAGACTACCTTTGTGCCATGAAAACAAAACCGTTTAGCGTAGTCTACGAAGACAATCACCTCCTTGTGGTCAATAAGGCGGCAGGAATTCTAGTCCAAGGAGACAAAACAAAGGATAAAACTCTGACGGATTATTGCAGAGATTATATCGCAAAAAAATACGAGAAACCCGGAGCTGTTTTCTTGCATCCCATCCATCGCTTGGATCGACCAGTGAGTGGATTAGTTGCCTTTGCACGTACTTCCAAAGGTCTGGAGCGCATGATGGAACTCTTCCGCAAGCGTGACATCCACAAGGTGTATTGGGCCCTCGTCAAACGAAGACCGAAGGAAGAACAAGGCAAATTGACCCACTGGCTGACCAAAGACGAAGTCAAAAACTTTGTAACAGCCCACGAAATGGAAGTTCCCGGCTCCCAAAAGGCCGAACTCAACTACAAGGTGCTTGGCCACATGAATGACCACTACCTATTGGAGGTTCGTCCTATCTCTGGCCGTCCGCATCAAATCCGCGTGCAGCTCGCCTCCATGGGTTGTTCCATTCGTGGCGATGTGAAGTACGGCTTTGCCAAGGCAAATCCCGATGCAAGCATCAACCTGCATGCTTTCCACCTGGTCTTTGAACATCCCATCAAAAAGGAAAAACTCTTTCTGAGAGCCGCACTTCCTGAAACTGAATTCTGGGAGCAATTCCTCGAGTTCGAAACGGTCAAAGCCAAGGACCAGCATTTGGACAATACCTTTTCGGGATAAGGAAACGAAATACCATTGAAATACCCGCCCCGGCGGGCAACTTCGTGAAATAATAAAAGGAAATACGATTGAAATACAGTGGAAATAGCCTGAGCAAGCTCAGGGAAATAGGTTTCAATTCGTATTTCTACTTATTTCACGAAGCGCAGCGAAGTTTATTTCCATCGTATTTCCACGGTATTTCTACCTTACTGATTAAAATTCCAATCTGATGAAAAACATCCTGTTTCTACTGCTTTCTATTCTAATTCTAAGCGCCTGTACCGCTCAGAATTCTCCCAAGACGATCTACATTGTTCGACATGCCGAGAAGCAACTGGAAGGTAATGATCCCAAACTGGCTTATGTAGGCGAAGTTCGCGCCAAAAAACTAGCGCAGATTCTAGAAAAGGAAAGCATCAAACGGGTGTTGTCTACCGATTATACCCGCACAAGAAATACCGCTCAACCCACTGCAGCTGGGGCAGGAGTGACCGTTGAGTACTATGATCCCAAAAACCAAGAGACTCTTGTGGCCGATCTGCGAAGTGGTGAAGGGAATATCCTCGTGGTGGGGCATAGCAATACCGTAAGCCAACTGGCCAATGCTTTTGTGGGTGAAGGAGAAAAATTTGCCGACCTGACCGACCTGGAATACGACTTTATCTATGTGGTGACCCTGGAGAAAAATGGGGCCAAAGTGGTGCGTAAACTTTACAAGGAGTTTTAAACTGAATCCAGATTCCATTTTTACATTTTCCTAGTTACATTTAGTCTAAACCAAGGCTACATGAACCGGGAGATCAACCTCCAACGTCTTCACGAAAAAAACAAGGTTTGGGACATCGTCGTCATCGGTGGCGGAGCCTCAGGCCTTGGCGTGGCCTTGGATGCTGCCTCCAGAGGACTAGCTGTTGCCCTATTTGAAAAAGCAGATTTCGCCAAAGGCACTTCGAGCAGAAGCACCAAATTGATTCATGGCGGAGTGCGCTACTTGGCCCAGGGGCAACTCTCTCTAGTCTTTGAAGCGCTCAAAGAGCGTGGACTCCTCCTCAAAAACGCCCCTCACCTCACCCACAAACAGTCCTTTCTAATTCCTATCTATTCTTGGTGGGACAGGATCCAATACAGCATCGGGCTGAAACTTTACGATTGGATGGCCGGCAGCCTCAGCCTCGGCTCCTCCAAATTCATCTCCAAGGAAGAAACCCTTCGACGCCTTCCCCACCTTCTATCGAAAGAGCTCCATGGGGCCGTTAGCTACTATGACGGACAGTTTGACGATGCACGACTTGCTATGCACCTCGCACAAACAGCAGATGAACAAGGGGCTTGCCTCCTCAACTATGCCAAGATCACTGGGCTAAGCAAAGACGCAAGTGGCAAACTCACAGGACTAAAAGTTAAAGACCTGAATCGCAAAGAAAGCATTCACGTCCAAGCCAAAATGATCATCAATGCCACAGGGGTCTTTGCGGATAAAATTCTGAAACTCGACAACCCACAGGCAGTCAAAACCATACAGCCCAGCCAAGGAATTCACCTGATCCTCGACCTGGAATTTTTTGGAGGTCAAGACGCATTGATGATTCCTAAAACCAGAGATGGACGAGTTTTATTTGGTGTGCCTTGGCACGGAAAACTACTACTGGGCACCACAGATACCATTCGCGAAAAGGCAAAACTCGAGCCAGAGGCACTACAGCAGGAAATTGACTTTGTATTGGAAACAGCAGGCACCTATTTGACACGGAAGCCAACTAGAAAGGATGTAAAGGCAGTTTTTGCTGGTCTTCGCCCGCTTGCTCGACCGCAAGAAGGAAGCACCAAAACCAAGGAAATCTCTCGCTCCCATAAAATTATTGTCTCTCCAAGTGGACTAGTTTCCCTCATCGGAGGAAAATGGACTACCTACCGTAAAATGGGAGAAGATAC
>CAMCBC010000129.1 GCA_945872775.1 Spirosoma fluviale
AACCTTTGAAATTACAAAAAAACCCTAGTTCACCGTGAGCAAGAAGGCATAAATTGAAAAAGAATCCTGCTTGTATACCTCCTTAAAAACTCACCTTAAATCCCGAATAAGCCGTAAAAATCGAGTCTGTTGGGAGAGCTTCCATAGGCTCAGTTTGGCTAAAATCTATCCGTTTTTTGGGTTGAAGCGATCCCCAGGCAAGGCGGTTTTGAGCTGGAAAAAAGCTGAGTTTGATCCCTGGAAACCAAATAGAATCCCCACTTACCATCCCTTTCAGCGGAATTGGAATGGGATTTCGTTGGCCTGCCAGCCGGTTGGGAAGAATGGAATACGAGAGTTGGGCCACAGGAAAATCCTGATTCCAGGAAAGGTGATGCTGCCCAAGTTTGAGGTCTAGGATTCGCTGCTCGTCCTTGGTAAAAAAGTACAACTCTAGGGCTGGCCGTTGCACCTCAGTCCACAGATTTGAGATTGCCCAAAGAAACCCAAGCGCTAAGGCAAACTGAGCAAGGATTTTTCGATTGCCCAACTCCCAATTTCCCCAAATCCAAAGTGCTCCCCAACTAGCAAACATCCCTGCGAGGGAGAGGTGAATCCCCTGCCACAGGGCAGCCGGCAATTCTTGGAGGGTATAGGTGATTTCATTTTGGATAAAAAGTAAAAAGTCAACACTAACTCCCAACAAGGATCCTAGGATGGGAATCCACGCGAGCAAAAGAAACGGAACCCCTGCGCATAAGATGATGTAGGACAATGGGACAATAAGCAAGTTGGCCACCAAAAAATAGGTGGGGAACGTATGAAAGTAGTGGAGCGTCAGTGGGCTAGTAATCAGCTGAGCAGCAAGGGTGACGGTGGCCATTTGCCAAAAATAATCCAGTACGCGATTGGAGGGGGCCCACATTCGAAGGAGAATAGGCTGCAAGCCCACGATCCCAGCAACCGCCAGGTACGAAAGTTGAAAGCCAAGATCAGTTTGAATATCAGGATCAAGCACCAGGAGCAGCAGCGCTGAAAAAGCCAAAATATTCCAAATGGAAGGTTTTCTTTTTCGCATTTGCCCAAGGGTCACTAAGGAGAACATGACCACAGCACGCACCACGGAAGGTGAGAATCCCGTCATCAGCGCATAAATCCAGATCAGCCCCATAACTAGAAAGAGGTAACTTTTTCGAAGGGCATGCCCCTCCTGTTTAAAAAAAGTCAGGGGAAGCAGCAATATGGAGTAAATGATCCCTACATGAAGTCCGGAAACAGCCAAAATATGCTGGGTGCCCGTTGCTGAATAGGCTTGCTTTACCTCCTTGCTTAAGGATTCCTTTTGTCCCAGCAGCAGCGCCAAGGCGATTTGTTTGGACTCAGGCCTAAGAACATACTGGTCAATTACCCCTGCAAAATAATGACGCAAATGTTCCAAGGTGAAACTCAGGTCATTGCTTTGCTTGATTGGGAGCAGGACAATTTTTTTTCCTAGAAACTGCCGGAAGTGAATTCCTTTGGCAGCCAAAAAACGCTTGTAATTAAATTCATTGGGAAAACTTGGAGGAGCTAGCCGCTCCGGATTGGTGGGGACCCAAATCACCTGCCCCGGATACAATGCCTCATCCAGCTGGTGGTACACCAGAACCAAGGATTTCTGAGGCTGCCAGCCTTGTGCTCCCTGTATGGCAACTACTGCGAGTAAATTCTCCGATGAATTGGCTTTGGGAACATCATAGCGCTGCACTTCGGCGAGGTAGCCTTTGCTCTCTTCCCAAGGGATGTCTCCGGCAAGTGCCTCTTGTCTCAATAAAAGAGACACATAACAACCCAGTCCAATCAAGAGCAGGTAGGCCAAAGAGGAGCTAAAGAACGTATTCGGAGTAGGCGACCAGCTAAGATGTGCTAGATAGATTAACCAAAGCGCAGCCAATAGCCTCAAGAAAAGTGAGGGTGAAACCTGTGGAATCAAAGCTGTGAGTAATGCCCCTCCGAAGAAAAAGAGGAGGTACCTCAAAAAAGGAAAGTCAGCAAAAGTCATGACTAAAAAATTAAAAAGTAAAAAATTAGAGGCCTTCCAAACTCATTCCTAGTTACCTAGAAGGGAATGAACACTAAATCCCCATAAAAAATTGATTTACGCGTACTTGGAAAAGAGCGCTTTCTAGCTCAGTTCCATTTTATAATGCAGGATGGCACATTCTTCAAACTGATCCCCTACCGCTTGGAATCCAAATTTAGCATAGAGCGGCATCGCATGGATTTGGGCATGGAGGTATTTCTTTTTCGCTTTTCCATCCGGATGCTGGTTGATATCTGCAAGTACAGCAGCCACCAAGGCTTGTCCTACGCCTTGCCCTCTTGCTTCTTGGAGAACGGCAAATCGTTCCATTTTAACTCCATTCGAAGTTAATCTCCATCGGGCAGTGCCTACAGGAGTTCCATCAAGCTTCGCCAAGAAATGGATGGAGCTGTCTTCAAACTCGTCGTATTCTTCTGACGCATCTACTTCTTGTTCCACGACAAATACAAGCTCACGAATTTGAAATGCAGCTTGTAGACCTTCCTCAGTCGTTATTTTTTCTACTGTTGGCTTCATGGCGTAGTTTTTCTTTTTCTTCCTCACTTTTCTCGTAAGCGGCGATGATGGCTTTGACCAGCTTGTGTCGAATTACATCACTGCCACTCAATCTTACTACACCAATCCCTTTGACATCATTAATGACACGAAGTGCCTCGGAAAGTCCAGATTTTTGGCGCGTAGGTAAATCTACCTGCGATTGGTCCCCGGTAATGATGACTTTCGAATTGGGTCCCATTCGCGTCAAAAACATTTTTATTTGTTCGGCGGTGGTATTTTGGGCCTCATCCAAGAGTATAAAGGCATCGTGAAGGGTTCTTCCGCGCATGTAAGCCAGCGGAGCGATCTCAATGGCTCGAGTTTCTTGGTAATACTTCAATTTCTCCGGAGGAATCATGTCTTGAAGTGCATCGTAGATCGGCCGCAAGTAGGGATCTAATTTTTCTTGCAAATCGCCTGGAAGGAATCCCAAATTCTCTCCAGCTTCCACGGCTGGTCGAGTGATGATGATTCGCTTAACCTCTCTATTTTTTAGTGCACGTACCGCCAAGGCTACTGCAATGTAGGTTTTGCCTGTTCCGGCGGGACCTAATGCAAACACCAAGTCGTTTTTGAAGGCTGCTTCCACCAATTTGCGTTGATTCGCAGATTTGGCTTTGATGATAAGTCCTTTATTACCAAAAACTATGACTTGATCCTTATTTGCCTCTTCGAAAGGTCCACCTTCAATGGCCAAGTAATCCTTAACATGTTCAGGACTAAGGTGCCCAAAGCGTTCAAAATGCTCCAGAAGCATGTTAATCAAATCATTTATTCTCAGAATTTCAGGGGGACTTCCTTGGATACGGATTTCATTTCCGCGGGAAATCACTTTACACTGTGGGAATGCTTGTGCGATCTGACGAATGTTTTCATCGGCTGTGCCAAAAAACTCAGCCAATGGAACATGCTCTAGGGTAATTACTTTTTCGACCAAAGTTTTGTTTAGATTAGGTACACCTTGAAGGCAAAAGAATAAAATGTCTATTTTTGTTCAGTCCCCAACAAACAAAACTACAAAATTTTACTTTACATGTTCTTATGGCCTTGGTGACATTCATTTCTGATTTCGGGGACTTGGATTACTATGTTCCGGCCGTGAAAGCCAAGATGCTATCCATCAATCCACAGTTGCAAATTGTGGATATATCCCATGGAATAGCGGCTTTTGATTTGGAGCATGCCGCCTTTCTTCTTCGCGCTACCTTCCGAGAATTCCCAAAAGGCACCGTTCATTTGGTGGGCATCAACACTACAGGTACAGCCACAGTAGGATACATCGGCATTAAGCTAGAAGATCATATTTTTATCGGTCCCAATAATGGGATTTTAAGCATGTTGGCTGATTACGATCCGGGGATTATCGTGCAGTTTGCAGACATTCATGTCAAGGACTCTACCTTCCCTACCCGCGATATTTTAGCCCCTATTGCCGCAAAAGTAGCTTCTGGCGCTGCTATTCACGACTTTGGAGGTCCTTCCACTCAGTTTAAAAAATTGATGCCTCGCCAAGCAAAGGCTACACGAGAACAGATTGTAGGGCATGTAGTACGTGTAGACCGCTATGGAAACTTGATCACCAATATCCAGCGAGAGGTTTTTGAAAAGTTGAATCCCGGAAAATTCACCGTACAGTTTGGAAGGGAAACTTTACGTCAACTCCAGACAGGCTATGACCAAGTGGAGGCAGGTGAGCCCTATTTATTTTTCAATAGCCTAGATGTGTTGGAAATCGGCATCAATCATGGGCATGGGGGCAACTTGCTCGGTTTGAAGCGAGATAGTGTAGTCTACATCAACTTTGAGTTATGAGTTTGATTCGTGTGGTCCGGATGACCTTCCGACCTGAAGCAGCTGCAGCATTTCTTGAAAATTTTGAAATCAACAAATCTGCAATTCGGAATTTTCCAGGTTGTCGGCATTTGGAACTCTGGCAGGACCAGAATCAAAAAAATATTTTTGTGACCTATAGCCATTGGGAAAGCGAGGAAGCTTTGAATCAGTATCGTGATTCACAGCTATTTAAATCCGTTTGGAGTTTTACAAAAACCCTGTTTTCAGAGAAGCCTCAAGCTTGGAGCACAAAAAAAATACAGGAAGTAGGAGAATGAGTTTGTAGGAAATCATTTTTGTACTCATATTTGCACCCCATTCAATACGGAATGGTAGCATTTAATGCCCAGATGGCGGAATTGGTAGACGCGTTGGTCTCAAACACCAATGAGGTTACACTCGTGCCGGTTCGACTCCGGCTCTGGGTACAAAGGCTTGCAGTGATGCAAGCCTTTTTTGTTTTTCTGGTTATCCGAATTTAGACAAGTAGCTAAGTAAACTAAGTTTTATGGTTTAATTAGGTGAGCTGTGGTCCGTGGACTGTCGACTGTGAAACATTTCACTTACCCATTCCCTCTCAAAATCTCCATCGGAGGTTGGTTGATGATTTTTCGACCATTTAGCCATCCCAATACAATCGTGAGGAGGGTAATCACCAAGTAAATCACCAAACCCTCCTTCCAAGCCAAACTAAAGTTCAGCTGAAAGACAAACTTGCCCAACAAGAACGTCGCCAGGAAGGAAAGTAAAATTCCAGAAAGAGAAGCAAGACTTCCCAAAAAGAAGTACTCTAAGGTATTGATCTGCCGCACCAAGGCAGAACTCGCCCCTAGTGTTCGCAACAAAATACTCTCCCTCATGCGTTGGTACTTGCTAATAATCAACGAGCTGATCAATACCAAGATCCCTGTAGCAATGGAGAAAAAAGCCATAAACTGAATCACAAAGCTGATCTTTCCCAAAATCTCTTCAAGTGTCTCGACAATTGTACCAAGGTTGATGATGGAGATATTTGGAAACTCCCGAACCATAGCAGCCTGCATTTCAGCGGCCTGCTTGTCCGAACTCGTTTTGGTAATGATCACATGAAACTTGGGAGCTTCCTCCAAAACACCTTCCGGAAAAAGGACCAAGAAATTGGTGGAGACTTGGTTGAACTTCACCTCCCGGAAGCTTCCGATATAGGTTTTGATGGGGCGACCCTGCACATTAAACTCTACTTCATCCCCAATTTTAAATCCATTGCCTTCTCCAAACCCTTTCTCAAAAGAAACAAAAATGCTATCTCCCCTAGCCCCTTTGGGAACGAGCGCTCCATCTGTGAGTTGCTCCGAACTAATCAAGGTATCCCGATAGGTCACACGAAACTCTCGGTTGTAGAGCCAACGGCTGTAGTTCTTTTCCTCTGGCAGTTCCTCATTTACTTTTTTTGTAATCCCATTGATGGTATTCAATTGCATCGTCACAATCGGCACCTCCTGCAAGATGGGCATCTTTCGATCCAGCACTTGCGCCTTCACTTTTTCCAGCTGAGGAGTCTGAATGTCAAACATGAGCATGTTGGGCTGGTCTTTTTTATCCGCAAACTTGGCCTCTTGCAGCAACTGATTTTGCAAGAAAAACAAGGTGCTAATCATCGCCGTACCCAGACCAATGGTCGCGATCAGAGAGATGGTTTGGTTATTGGGTCGGTACAAATTGGAAAGAGCTTGCCTCCAAGGATAACTCAGGGAAAGCGGTAAAAATTTGCGAACGGCCCACATCAGCCCAGTACCAACACCCCAAAGCATGCCAAAGGCAACAAGCACAAAGGCTGTGAAACCCAAAGCCCAGGCTACCTTTGTAAGTAAGTAAAAGCTAAACCCAAAAATAAATAACAGAATTCCTGCCAAAACAGCCCATCGAGCGGGATCCTTCAGCAAGGTGGTATCGGCAGTTTCTGGCCGTAAGGTAGCCATCGGAGATACCTTGCGTACCTTCAGCAGTGGCAATAAGGCAAATAGTATGGATACAAATAGGCCAGTTACCATGCCAAATCCCACAGATTTCCAGGATATTCCAACCGTGACTTCCACAGGCAAAAAGTCTGCGAAAACAACGGGTAAGGCAAACTGCAGCAAGGTTCCCAAAATGGAACCAATCGCGGCTCCAATAAAGCCCATTCCTACAATCTCAAGGAGATAGATCAACAACACATCCAGAGAGGCCACTCCCAAGCAGCGAAGCACGGCTACGGAAGCTAACTTCTCCTTTACAAACACATTTACGGCTGAAGCTACGCCAACACAGCCTAGCAGCAAGGCGATAAATGCCACCAAGCTCAAGAAATTGGACAAGTTGCCAAACGAGCGACCAGTACTTTGTTTACGGTCTTCAACGGTATCTGCATCGATCCGTTCGAGTTCCCACTGCGCTTCGTAGGGCTTGATCAATTTGGCTACATCGGCCCCCGCAGCAAATTGCAAATACCGATTGTACTCCACACGGCTCCCGTATTGTACCAAGCCTGTAGCCTCCAAATACGCCAAAGGAATGTAGACGGCAGGGGCGACACTAGCGGTAATCCCAGTTTGGCCGGGTACCTTTTGCAGCTCCCCAACAATTTCAAAGTTTAGGTTACCCACTTTGATGGAATCCCCTATTCGCGCATCAAATTGGGCCATAAGCGCTTTTTCTACTAGCGCCTTTTGGCCTCCACTTCTAAAGCTTTTCTCCCCAGCTGCAGGGATGGTTTCAAACTTTCCATAAAAAGGAAAATTCCCTTCCAAAGCTCGAACCTGCGTTAATCTACTCGCATCACTTTTGGGAAAAGCTACCATCGAAGCAAAATTGACTTCTGAGGCAGTTGCTACCGCGAGGGAATCTAAACCAATGTCTCCAAGAGGCTTGTTATTTTCGAGTACCAAATCTGCACCCAACAGCTCCTTGGCCTGGTTATCAATGTCTTTGACTAGGTTTTCCCCAAAACTGCTGATTGCCACCAAAGCCGCTATTCCCACCACAATGGAGGAAACAAAAAGCAGCAAGCGAGAGAGATTTTTTCTAAAATCCCGCAGCGCCATTTTTAAAATCCAGGGAAAATCAGGCATGCGTCTCCTCCTGTATTTTTCCACCCTTGATATGAACGATGCGCTGCGTTTTGGCTGCCAATTCCAAGTCGTGTGTGACGAGCACGAGGGTAGTTCCCTGTTCTTTATTCAG
>CAMCBC010000130.1 GCA_945872775.1 Spirosoma fluviale
TAATTTTTGACG
The DNA here is from genome assembly GCA_945872775.1 of Spirosoma fluviale. Classification (GTDB taxonomy): domain Bacteria; phylum Bacteroidota; class Bacteroidia; order Cytophagales; family Cyclobacteriaceae; genus Algoriphagus. The sequence goes on from CAMCBC010000130.1 coordinate 13, forward strand.
CCCTCTCCTGCTATACACGTTCGAGAGGGCGTTTTTTGTTTTAGTTAAAAAATAAAACATCTTCGGACAACCTGTTTTTTAAACTAAATCCTTGGTTTGCAGTTTGGTATCTGTAAACTAAAACACTATAACACCAATGAACAAATTTAAACTTGTAACCCTAGCCGTTTTGGGTTTTGCTGCTACTAGCCTTGTAAGCTGCAATGCACCAAAAGAAGGTGGTGAAGAAACTACTGACACCACTGTTGTTGCTCCTGTAGAAGTAGAAGCTCCAAAGACTGTTGTTGACATCGCTGTTGGATCAGCTGACCACACCACTCTAGTGACTGCAGTTACAGCTGCAGGACTAGTAGAGACCCTTAGCGGAACAGGTCCTTTCACTATTTTTGCACCAACAAATGCTGCTTTTGCTGCATTGCCTGCAGGAACTGTAGAAGGTCTATTGAAGCCTGAAAGCAAAGACAAATTGACTTCTATCCTTACCTACCACGTTGTAGCTGGTAATGTATTGTCCTCTCAATTGACAGACGGTCAGAAAGTAAAAACATTGAATGGTCAGGAATTGACTGTAGCCATCAAAGGTGGTGTAGTAACAATCAATGGCATTAAAGTAATCGCTGCTGACCTTGCTGGTAGCAATGGCGTCATCCACGTAGTGGAAGGCGTAATCTTGCCTAAGTAATTTTCGGCATTAACTCCCATTAAAAGTCGGCTTTCCTAGCCGACTTTTTTTTGTGTTTTTACCAAGCTAAGTTGAATTTTAATTAGTTTTCAGCTCCAGCTTGATTCAAAACACATGAAATAATTCCAACCCTTTTTAAAAGCTGGACCCTTATATCTATGAAAAAAAGTAGTTTAATCGTATTTCTAGCCCTAGTTTTTCAAGTAGCTGTTCAGGCACAAACCAACTCCTCGAAACAAGCAACCCTTGAAATCCATCAGCTCATCCAAGAATCGTTCGATTCCTTATTTTCTGCCTACCATGCTAAACTCGTGGAACGGTACTATACGCCTAATTTTATATTGCTTGAACAGGGGGAAATTTGGGATATGGATTTTATCAAATCCTACCTCAGTGAGCGCAGTCTAAAGAATAATCCCGTGACGCGTACCAACCGATTTGAATTCATAAAAACCGAAATCTTTGGCGACCGAGCCTGGGTAGCCTATCACAATTATGCCACCTTCACCAAAGCAGGGGAAGCTCCAAGAGAAGTTTATTGGCTCGAGAGTGCGTCTGCCCTAAAAACAGATCAAGGCTGGAGGTTAGAACTCTTGCACTCCACACGAGCTGAACTCCCCAAAAAATAGGTGACCGCTTCCGAAAGCCTAGTCGATTGAGTAGGCTATTTGGCGAAAAGTTTCTCTAAAATCTTATAGGTAATCAAGTAGGTCGGACGCACCCCATCCATTCCCAATGCACCTGAAGCGAGCGTACTTCCTGTTTCAAGTGGATTATCAGAAGCATAATAAGCATACAGTACTTTGATATTCGACCGAACATTAGCTCTGATTTTGGAGGCAGACTGGATTGCTTTTTGGTAATGCGCACCTTCCATCTCCAACCCTACGGCCTTCCAAGAGGATTCCATAAAGTAAGTAAGGATGTCCCGATTTTGCAGGGAAGTTCCAAGCACAGTGATCATGGATCCTGAATACACTCCCAAGCCATACCCTTTGAAATCAGACTTTTTCAATTCATTGCGAAAAGGATAATTGTCTGCAGTTCCTTCAAAAACATGCGAGTTAGGAACCATCAAATCCCCTTTTCCTCCATGCAGAATCCCTGCTTTTCCCATGATGGAGGTAGAGACCACATTTAAAAAGTACTTTTTATCGGCTTTGGTGTAGGGCTTTAGCAACTCATCAAAACATTCATAGGCCTGCTCTCCAAAGGCATAATCCATCACCACAAATACTGGTTGTTTTTCCTTTTCTTTGGGTAACACTACTCCAGGAATAAGCGTTTCGACATCCATTTGAGCGGTATCAATGAGTTGCGCACCAATGTTGGTTCCCGACTCATCCGGAAGGTCTATAAATCCCTGTTTCTCCGCATAGGCCAAAATCTTCTTTCCTTGATTATTTTTTGCCTTGATGGAAATCGCGGTTGCAAGCTCCTCAATCTCCTCAAAAGAATTTGCTCCCAGTGCTTGATGCCCATAAATCGTGTTGAGCACGCTGTGCATATTGGCAGAAATGATGTGGATGGGACGATGAATCAAGTTCCTATCAAGAAGGGCCTCCTTGATTCGATTGGCCCAAAGTTCCCCATAGACGTGATGGCCTACTCGCTCTCTCAGGGTTGCAGAAAAGCTAATTTCTCGATCCAAACCCTGATTTGATTCCTCCATGGCTATTTTGCCTAGGTGGTACACGATTGAAAAGAGACTATTGGAATTACTGCTTTCGGCAAACTTATGTACCGCCTGAACGGTCTCTTCGTAGGTTCTACCTATGATATGACTTAAATAGGCCGCAGCACTTTCAATTTCTAACTCCTCTCCCAACTTTTCCCGCTTCACAAATTCCTCTAGCATCTTCCAATTGGAAGAAATTTTCCCTTTGGGGTCGGTGCTATTTTGTTGGATTTTTCGAGACTCAATGTAGAGAAATGTGAGGTGCGTAAGAATGTCATAAATATCTGATCTTCCGCGAGTCATCTCCACATACATAATCTGTTCATCTAATCGATAACAGTTTCTTTTTCTCCGTGCGGGGACGATGGGAGTTAAGTGGGATGTTTCGTACCCTTCCCTACTGATCAAGCGCACAAATCGACATTCTTCGATGCCTTTGGGAAGGCGTTCCATCACATAGAGCAGCCCATCCAATTCTATTTTCTCGGGATCGGTTAATTTGCCATAGATCTCTGGACTCAGCACCATCAAAGCTTGAATCAAGCCTTCCCCAGAAACACCCATGGGCTTGTAGCTCCCCCGATTAAAAAGGTGACGCATGGTGATGTACAAGCGTTCAATTGCTGCTCGGGACTCTTGTGCTCTAGTTCTTTGCATGGCGTTTTTTTTAGCAATCAGTTCAAAAACCTACACTCTACTAATCAAGTTGAAGGTATGAAATTAACCTTCTCGATTGAATAACGAATTCAAACTATGCTGGAATTACAATTTCTCCTGGTTCAAAAACGTTTAAAAAAGAAGCAGTTGAATCTAAATTCAACCAGATAAATTCTTCAAAATTACAATTTTTTGGGAAAATGAAGATAAAAACTAGGCTTGAGCATGGAAAATCAGGTTAAAAACCCTTTTCAAGCGATAAAAATCAACTTTTTCAACCAGAAGGAAGCCCTGCTATTTCAGAAGATTTCCAAAAAGTTGGTGCAACTTTTCTACTTTCGGACGCACCACATATTGGCAATAAGGTTGCTGCTCGTGCAAGGCATAGTAGTTGTGGTGGTAGACCTCTGCTGGATAGAAATTGGAAAATGGAGTAACCTCGGTTACAATCGCCGAATTATAAATTCCAGACTGGTTCAATTTTTCTTTCAAACCGCGTGCAAGCTCACCCTGGGCTTCATCACCATAAAAAACGGCCGAACGATACTGGGGACCCACGTCTGCTCCTTGTCTATTTAATGTGGTAGGATCATGCGTGGCCCAAAATACCGCCAACAGGGTTTCCAAATTGATTTGCTTTGGGTCGAAAAGCACTTGGATCACTTCTGCATGACCGGTAGTACCTGTACAGATTGCTTCGTAACTGGGCTTCTCCACGATCCCACCCGCATAACCTGGGATCACTTTTTCTACTCCCTCCAATCGCAAAAAAACAGCCTCTGTGCACCAAAAACAGCCTCCTCCCAATAGGATTACTTCCAGTCCTTCCGGACAAATTAATTCAGTTTTCGGGAGCATGAGGGGATTGTTCATCGTTTTTTAATTTGAAGACTAAACGATAAAAACAGCATTAAGTTTATCGAATTTGGATGTATCAAGAGTCCCAATAAATAAATGGGAAAACGGAATTGTGTAATTCACTTGAAGTTCTATTTTTGGTAAGTGGTTGGTTCTAATCTCAATTTTCTGAAGAGCAGTACTTACCATGCTATTGTACCACTAATCCTGTAAAAAGGATTTATAAAAAAAAATATGCAAGAACTCTTCTTGCAATTTGTAGTTTTCTACTTAAAGTTTAACCAATTCAAGAATGAACAAACAATTTCTAAAGGCAGGAATGCTGGGATTGTTGGTAGCAGGATGGCTCAGCCAGGCTGCTTTGGCACAAAGTGATCCTACTGGGAAACGTAGAGTTACGAGCACTTATGCCATTATCAATGCCACGGTATTCAAAGCTCCGGGTGATCCTGGAAGTAAAGCCACCATCCTCATCAAAGACGGCGTTATTTTAGGAGTCGGCAACTCCCTATCGCTACCCAAAGAAGCTAAAATCATCGCCGGTGATTCCCTTTTTGTTTATCCAGGCTTTATTGATGGAGCTGGTACCATGGGCATTGTCAAGCCAAAGGATGTAGAACGTCCTAAAGATTTTGTTTCCTCCAATCCTGCCGATGAAATCGCTGGAATCACCCCATGGAGATCGGCAACTGATATGTACACTGCTGCGAGCACCCAAGTAGACGACTGGAGAAAAGCAGGATTTACACTGAGTCAGGTAATTCCTGATGGAGGCATGCTACCTGGTAAAACTGCTCTTGTATTGCTAGGAGATGGAAAAACAAACAATTTTCTAAAGCTAAACGCTGCCCTTGCTGCCAATTACAGAAGTTCTAGAGGAATGTACCCAGCTACCCTTGCAGGTGTGATGGCTAAGTTTCGAGACATCTACCAAAACACCTCCTTGGTGCTAGACCACGAGCGACTATTCGCCTCTACGGCGGGAGTAAAAAGACCTCAGGCTACTCCAACGCAATTGGCCATGATGCCAGTAGTTCAAAAGCAAATACCAGTATTATTCACTGCGAGTTCAGAGCTTGAAATCCGCCGTGCATTGGCGCTGCAAAAAGAATTGGGATTCAAATTGATCCTTACAGGCTTAGAAAATTACGAATCAGTAATCGGCGCAATTAAGGCATCCAACACACCTGTTCTGATCAAGTTGCAGGTACCTGACGACAAGTCTATCAAAGCACAAAAATCAGATGGCGTAACGGAATCCACCAAAGCGCAGTATGCTCGGGTGAAGGAGTCCTACGACAAAGCACTGAAGCTAGCGGCTCAATTGGAAAAAGCCGGGATTCCTTTTGGTTTCAGTACAGCAGATGCCAAGGCAACAGATGTACAAAAAAACTTGAAGGCAATGCTTGACAATGGATTGAGCAAAAAAGGAGCCTTGGCTGCCCTAACCACCAATCCTGCAGCTATCTTGGGCGTAAGTGGAATGGTTGGAACTCTTGAAAAAGGAAAACTTGCCAACCTGGTGTTGACTACAGATACGCTTTTCAAGGAAGAGGCTCAAATCAAGCACGTAATTGCGGATGGCTATGTATTTGATTACGAGGTCAAAAAGAAAGCCGTAAAGGCTGAAGCTACTACTGCTAAACCTGAAGCAGCTTCGAATGCAGTGACTGTTGAAGGAGTGTGGGAGTATACTTCAGAAACTCCTGCTGGAAGTTCTGGAGGAGAAATCACTCTAAAGCGCGAAAATGGCGTTTTGGGTGGAACAATCACCTACGATGATCCAACTGGATCGGGAAAAGCCTCTGCTCCGATCAAAAATGCCAGCATCAATGGGAAAGCACTAAGCTTTGAATTTGATGTTGCTGCTGGAGGTATGAGCCTCACAGTGACCATTTCGGGAGAAATAAATGGAAAATCCATGGAAGGATCCTTGTCTGTTCCCCAAATGGGCTCTTTCCCTGTGAAAGCTACTCTCTCTTCACCAAGCCAAACTAACTCGTTATGAAAAAGCTCAACCTACTAATTGCTACGTTCTTTGGCTTGGGTGTACTTGTAGCCCAGGCACAGATTCAAAAGGGCAATGTATTGATAAAGAATGCCACCGTATTGACGGTAACCAAAGGTAATCTCGAATCTTCAGATGTGTTGGTGCAGAATGGCATCATCACCCAAATTGGCAAAAATCTAACTGCTCCTGCAGGGGTTACTGCCATTGATGCTACCGGAAAATATGTAATGCCAGGCATCATCGACGCCCACTCGCATGTTGGCTTGGATGTGGTCAATGAGGGCTCAGCTCCTATTACTTCCGAAATTCGAATGAAAGATGTGGTCAACCCTACTGAAATCGGACTCTACCGTGCTTTGGCAGGTGGAGTGACTGTTTCACATGCCATGCACGGCTCAGCCAACGTAGTGGGAGGACAAAATGCAACCCTAAAGCATCGATGGGGAAGCATGGATCCTGCAGACGTCATCATGCAAGATGCTCCTCGTACGATCAAGTTTGCTTTGGGAGAAAATCCTACACGCGTACATGGTAGAGGCAATGGCATCCAACCACGCTCCAGAATGGGGGTAGAAGCTGTGATCAGAAATGGATTTAACGAAGCCATCCAATACAAGAAAGCCTGGGAAGCTTACCAACTTGCCAAGGCTCAAAAAGGCAATACTACTCCTCCCCCTGCTTACAGCGAGCGACTACAAACCCTTGCCGATATTCTAGACGGTAAAATCATCATCCATTGCCATTCCTACCGAGCAGATGAAATCTACATGCTCATCAATGTGGTGAAGGACTTCAACATCAAAAAAGTGGTTTTCCAACATACCAATGAAGGATTTAAAGTAGCTCCAGAAATTGCAGAGTACACCATGGGTGCTTCGGTATTTGCGGATTGGTGGGCTTACAAGATGGAAGTGTATTATTCCACTGCCTTCAATGCTGCCATCCTTCAGAAAAATGGAGCCATCACTTCGATCAACTCGGATTCTGCCGAACTCATTCGTCACTTATACCATGAAGCGGGCAAAACGCAGCGTTATGGAGGTTTGACCGATGAGGAGGCCTTAGCCATGATCACCATCAATCCTGCCAAGCAATTGGGAATTGAGGACAAGGTGGGATCCATTGAAGTAGGCAAGCAAGCGGATCTCGTCATCTTTGAAGGACATCCTCTATCTACCTATGCCGTTCCACAAATGACTTTCGTGGATGGCGTGAAGTACTTCGATCGCAAAGCAGATCGAGAGGATCAGCGACAGTGGGTAGCTGCTACAGAGATGGTAGAACCAATCCTCTTGCGTGCAAACGAAGAAGCACACCGCTGCATGCAGGATGTAGACAAGTACTTTGAAGCATTTCAAGGTGCATTTGTAAATGAAAAACACTAATCACCCCGAAAATTCAAGAACTATGAAACGAATTTTAAAAAGCTTTTGCGCTGCACTTATCGCCCTACTTCCCGTGGTGGCCGTAGCCCAAATTGATGGGGAGTTTGTAAAGCCTCGAAACGGTAAATTCCTTTTGAAAAATGCTACCGTAGTAACGGTTACTAAAGGCACCCTAACCAATACCTCTGTCCTATTGGACAATGGAAAAATCATCCAGGTTGGAACCAGTATCTCCGGTGATGGCGCTGAAGTCATTG
>CAMCBC010000131.1 GCA_945872775.1 Spirosoma fluviale
TGAAAGAAATCAAGCAAACATTCAAGCAGCTTAATCCTGCAAATGAAGTAGACCTTTTTTTTGTCCCTTATCGTGGCAACTTCACAAGAGGGATTTGGATTACTGCCTATTTTCCATTTGGTGGAACACAGGAGGAAGCAATGGAAGCCTATCAGGAGTTTTATGCGGGATCTGCTTTCACACATATTACTAGTCAGGAACTCGATTTAAAACAGGTGGTCAATACCAATAAGTGCCTCCTCTCACTTCAAGTAGAAAAGGGACAGCTCGTGGTCTATTCCGCCATAGATAACCTCTTAAAAGGTGCATCTGGACAGGCTGTTCAAAACTTTAACCTAGCCTTTGGTTTGGAAGAGAAAATGGGTTTAAACCTGAAATCAATCGCCTTCTAAATTATATAGCCTCCAAAAATCAACCTATTTAGACCCTAACTAATGAATTTATTCGACGTCTATCCCCTGATCCCAGTTACTTTAGTCAAAGCCGATGGATGTCGCTTATGGGACGAGCAGGGTCAGGAGTATTTGGATTTGTATGGAGGCCACGCGGTCATTTCCATTGGGCATAGTCATCCCCACTATGTCAAACGAATCAGCGAGCAGGTCAACCAATTGGGGTTTTATTCCAATTCAATTCAAATTCCCATTCAGCAGACCCTCGCAGACAAACTTGCGGAACTATCCTGTTTGCATAGCTACCAGCTATTTTTGGTAAATTCAGGTGCAGAGGCAAATGAGAACGCCTTGAAAATGGCTTCATTTGTGACGAAAAAAGCTGGATTCATTGCATTTTCAGGATCTTTTCATGGACGAACTTCCGCCGCTGTAGCCCTCACAGACAATCCCAAACTAGTAGCTCCCTGCAATGCGCGTGAGGATTTCCATATTCTTCCATTTGGAGATCTAGAATCTGTAGAAAAAGTCCTTTCTACAGAATCCATCGCTGGAATCATTGTGGAAGGAATCCAAGGCGTAGGTGGAATTCAGGTGCCCGATCCAGATTTCTTACTTGGCCTTTATGAGTTGGCGAAAAAATACGAGGCCAAACTCATCCTAGATGAGGTACAGTCTGGTTATGGCCGCACCGGACGGTTTTTTGCACACCAATGGGTGGATGGGGTTTATCCAGACCTAATTACCATCGCCAAGGGCATGGGAAATGGTTTCCCTATTGGAGGGCTTTTGCTATCCCCTGAGTTTAAGGCCAGCTATGGCCTCCTAGGAACCACCTTTGGAGGAAATCACCTCGCTTGCGCGGCAGGTCTTGCAGTATTGGAGGTACTTGAGGCCGAGCGATTACAAGAAAAAGCATTGGAACTAGGTGAGCGGCTGATGGCGGAACTCCGAACTATCCCAGGAGTGGTAGCTGTACGGGGCAAAGGATTGATGATCGGCTTGGATCTAAATCAAGACGCAGGGCCCATTCGTTCCCTATTGGTATCCAAATACAAGATGTTTACGGGTTCGGCAGCAGGAAAAGAAACGATTCGACTCCTTCCGCCTTTATCGGTTGAATGGAATCAGTTACATTCATTTGTAACGGCTTTAAAAGAAGTGTTGGCAAATTAAATTCACTAAAATTTCCCTACCATGGAGCATTTTATCAAGTTTGAATCCAAAGCACTCGGTCAGGAATTGCTGGATCTGGCAGCAGCATACAAGGCAAACCCAAGCCTGCATGCTGAAAAAGGTAAGGGAAAACGAGTGGGCTGTATTTTTTTGAATCCTTCCCTTCGCACCCGCGTTTCCACCCAGATTGCCGCACAGCAGCTGGGTATGGAAGCCATCGTGCTCAACATGGACAAGGAAGGATGGGCATTGGAGATGCAAGAAGGTGCAATCATGAACAAGGGGACAGTAGAACACATCAAGGATGCTGCCGGGGTATTGGGTTCCTATTTTGATATTTTGGCACTTCGCGCCTTTCCTTCGCTCACTCAAAAGGAAGAGGATGTTGCTGACTTTGTGCTGCATCAATTCATCAAGAACTGTAAAATACCGGTCGTAAGTTTAGAATCTGCCATCCGACATCCTCTGCAGAGTTTGGCCGACCAACTGACCATTCAGGAATCCGCCAAAGGCAAAAAAAATCCGAAAGTGGTCCTCACCTGGGCACCGCATATCAAGGCGATACCGCATGCTGTCGCCAATAGCTTTGCAGAATGGAGTTTAGGGATGGGCCATGACCTTACCATTTGCCACCCAGCGGGTTATGAATTAGATTCCGAGTTTACCAAGGGATCCACCATCACCAATGATCAAAGTGAAGCACTACAAGATGCTGATTTTGTGTATGTTAAAAACTGGTCCGCTTTCAATGAGTATGGAAAGATTTTGTGTACCGATGAGCGATGGATGCTTACTGAAGCACACCTCAAAAATGCACCAGAGGCTAAGGTAATGCATTGCCTACCGGTACGAAGAAATGTAGAATTATCGGATGAGATCCTTGATGGTCCCCGATCATTGGTACAGCAGCAGGCACTCAACCGTATTTATGCTGCTCAGGCTGTGCTAAGCAAACTTCTGAAGTAATTTTACTAATTTGAGGGGCATATGAAAATCTCTATCATCAAAATCGGAGGAAATGTCATTGACTATCCAGAAAAACTGGATGAGTTTCTGAGCATTTTTGCCAAGGTGCCGGGATATAAAATCCTGGTTCATGGGGGTGGCGTCATGGCTACTCGATTTGGTGAAAGCTTGGGGATCATGCCAGAAATGGTAGATGGACGACGAATTACGGACAAGGACACCTTGGATATTGTGACCATGGTCTATGCAGGTTTGATCAATAAGACGGTAGTAGCCAAACTGCAGGCATTGAAAGTAAATTCCTTGGGGATGACTGGTGCCGATGGAAACCTGATTCGATCCATCAAACGCCCTGTGAAAGGCATCGATTATGGATTTGTGGGAGATGTTCAAGAAATCAATACCGAACTCATGCATCAATTGCTGCAGCTTGGGCTGCTTCCAGTAATCAATGCGATTACCCATGACAAAAAAGGTCAGCTACTTAACACAAATGCAGATTCTATTGCTTCCGCTCTAGCAACTAGCCTAGCAGTAGACCACCATGTGGATTTGTATTTCTGTTTCGATAAACCAGGGGTATTGGTAGATGAAAAAAATGAGTCATCCATCATTCCTCTAATCAATGAGGACATTTACAAAGAACTTCGAAAAGAAAGTGTGATCCATTCTGGGATGATTCCCAAATTAGATAATGCATTTGAAGCGCTAAAAAAAGGTGTACAGCGCGTTTGGATAGGCAAAGCTGAAAACTTGCTGATGGCTGTGAAAGGAAAAAAGGCGGGTACCATTATCGAACGACAACGCTACGAATTGTATTGATGGAGGCACTGAAGGCTGAAGCGATCGCATTACTAAAACAGCTGATTTCTATCCCCTCATTTTCGAAGGAAGAAGGAGAAACTGCAGCGGCAATCGCCAATTTTTTAGCAAAAAAAGGAGTCGATCCTCAACGCCAAGGAAATAATGTTTGGGCCTATTTAACGCCTTTTGATTCTAATCGACCTACCATTTGGCTGAATTCCCACCATGACACGGTCAAACCCAATACCGGATATACCAAAGATCCATTTTCAGCGGAAGAGCAGGAGGGAAAACTCTTTGGACTGGGTTCTAATGATGCTGGCGGCCCACTAGTGGCCTTAATTGCTACTTTCTGTCACTTCTTAGGAAAGGATTTACCCTTCAACCTCTTACTTGTGGCCTCTGCTGAGGAAGAAATTTCTGGTTCACAGGGGATCAGTAGCCTTATTTCGGTACTTCCTCCTGCCGATCTTGTGCTAGTAGGTGAACCCACCCAAATGAGATTGGCGGTTGCAGAAAAAGGGCTATTGGTCCTTGATGCCACAATAAAAGGGAAAGCCGGGCATGCTGCACGAGAAGAAGGTGTCAATGCCATTTACTTAGCCTTAAATGATTTGCAAAAAGTAAAAGCGTTCAAGTTCTCCAAAGTTTCTTCCCTTCTCGGTCCAACCAAAGTATCCTGCACGGTGATCCATGCCGGGGAACAGCACAACCTAGTTCCTGAATTGTGCCGGTATGTTTTGGATGTCCGTGTCAATGAATTGTACAGCCATGAAGAGGTCTTGGCTGAGTTAAAAGCTGAATTATCCGCTGAACTAATTCCGAGATCCATGCGATTAAGGTCATCTTCCTTGCCTGAAGATCATTTATTGCAAGAAGTGGGAAAAAGTCTTGGTTTGGAAACCTTTGGCAGCCCTACCCTATCTGATCAAGCATTAATCCCCTACCCTTCGGCAAAGATTGGTCCGGGTGATTCAGCTCGGTCCCATACGGCAGATGAATTTATATTTACCCAGGAAGTGAGGGATGGCATCACCACCTACATTTCAATTCTTGAAACCTACGCAAGCCTCTACCTTCAAACGAAGCATCCGCAATGAAACTTTGGCAAAAAACCACAAACAGTAAGCAGGAAGTTGAACAGTTCACGGTCGGAAAAGATCCTGAATTTGATATCCTATTGGCTCCCTATGATGTATTGGGATCGATGGCACATGCTGCAATGTTGGAAACCATCGGTTTATTGACAGCGGAAGAAAATAAGATTCTTCAAAAAGGGCTACTAGAAATTTACGAGGAAATAAAGCAAGGAAAGTTGGCCATTGAACCAGGTGTAGAGGATGTGCACTCCCAAGTTGAATTGCTCCTTACCCAGCGCTATGGAGCTGTTGGAAAAAAACTCCACAGTGGTAGAAGCAGAAATGACCAGGTCCTGGTGGATCTAAAATTGTTTTATCGGGATGCAATTCGTGAGATTTTTGAGGAGGCCAACAGCTTGGCTGATCTATTAATTCAATTGGCCGAGACTCACAAAGAAGACCTGATGCCGGGCTATACCCACACCCAGTTGGCCATGCCTTCTTCCTTTGGATTGTGGTTTGCGTCATTTGCAGAAGGGCTGAGTGAAGACTTAAGCCTACTTCAAGTTGCTTTTGATCTAAGCAATAAAAACCCACTAGGATCTGCTGCGGGCTATGGATCGAGCTTTCCACTTGACCGAACCATGACTACTCGCCTATTGGGATTTGCTGACCTACACCACAATGTCATCAATGCACAAAATAGCAGAGGTAAAACGGAGCGTACGATTGCCTTTGCTTTGGCGGGAATGGCTGGAACATTGAATAAACTTTCCTCAGATGCCGTTCTTTTTTGCAACCAACATTTTGGATTTATTTCATTCCCAGATGAGTTGACTACGGGAAGTAGCATCATGCCTCACAAAAAGAATCCCGATGTATTCGAATTAATTCGAGCCAAAACGAATCAAATTCAAAGTCTTCCAGGGACTTTAGGATTCTTACTCACTAACCTGACCACTGGATATCATCGAGACATGCAGCTGCTAAAAGAGGAAATTTTTCCAGCACTCGAATCCATGCGTTCCTGTCTTCAGATGAGCCATTTTATGCTGAAATCAATTCAGGTGAGAAAAAATATCTTGGACGATCCATTTTACATGCATCTATTTTCTGTAGAAGTCGTAAATGAGTTGGTACTAAAAGGCGTTCCTTTCCGGGATGCCTACAAGCAGGTTGGGGAGGATATTGAAGCAAAACGCTTTGTACCCAATCAAGATAAAGTAAACCATAGCCACGAAGGAAGTATGGGAAACCTTTGCTTAGCAGAAATCCGTACAAAATTAGAATTCGTTTGTGCTAAGTTTGACTTTAAAGAGATTGATAATGCAGTAGAAGCCCTTTTAAACTAAAAATTAAGGACAAAAACTCCTTTTGGTTTTTCACTTAGCAAAGAAAAAAAATAGAACATACTAGCCATTAGCAGGTTAGCCTGTTCTATTTTTTTTTAAACACTTTTGCTATAAATTAGATTTAACTAGTGTAGTAATAACTTTATTCAATTGAATTTTTTTGGTAAAACTTAACTATGGAAAATAAGATTAGCGAAACCTTCGCCAATGATTTAAAGTCCAGTTTAGTAGTCTTTTTGGTGGCCTTACCCCTTTGTCTGGGCATTGCAATCGCCAGTGGAGCACCCCCTATATCAGGCCTTATTGCTGGGATTATTGGTGGAATTGTGGTTGGAGCGATTTCCAAATCTTCTGTATCTGTAAGTGGTCCAGCAGCGGGCCTTACTGTGATTGTATTGGATTCAATTACCACCTTAGGCACATTTCCTTTGTTTTTGGGGGCCTTAGTTGCTGCAGGGATTATTCAATTTTTTTTAGGCATTGCTAAAGCCGGTGTGATCGGATATTATTTCCCGAATGCGGTTATTAAAGGCATGCTTACCGCTATCGGACTAATTTTAATACTCAAGCAAATCCCACATGCTTTAGGTTACGATAAGGACTTCTTGGGAGATTTTGCTTTTAATCAACCGGATGCGCACAATACCTTCTCAGAAATTTATTATGCATTTGTCTACTTCAGTCCGGGAGCCATTCCAATTGTGCTGTTATCCTTAAGCTTGATTCTATTTTTTGAACGACCTGTAATCAAGAAAAATCGGTTTTTGGGTGTTGTACCAGGAGCATTATGGGCTGTATTGGCTAGTATTGGTCTAAATAATCTTTACAAGGTAATAAAGCCAGATTGGGTATTGGACAATGAACACTTGGTGATCCTGCCTACTTTATCAGGCTGGAAAGAGCTTCCCTCCTTGTTGACTTTTCCAGAATTTGACCTAATTACTACTTCTAGTTTTTGGGTTGTCGCTGTGACGCTCGCAGTTATCGGAAGTATAGAAACCTTACTTTCCATCGAAGCAGGTGATAAAATGGATCCATACAAACGGAGCACCCCCACAAGCAAAGAATTGATTGCCCAAGGGATTGGAAATACTGTTTCCGGATTTTTAGGAGGTCTTCCTATTACGGCTGTGATCGTAAGAACCTCTGCAAATATTGCATCGGGTGCGAAAACAAAGTTATCGACAATTTTACATGGCTTTTTACTTTTGGCTTTGGTGCTAAGTATTCCTGGATTGTTGAATCAAATCCCCCTAAGTGGCTTAGCAGCAGTCTTGCTTGTGGTGGGTTATAAACTTGCAAAACCTACTCTTTTTGTAAATGAATATAAAAAGGGATGGGACCAATTTTTACCGTTCCTAGTTACAGTGGTTGCGATTTTACTTACAGACCTTCTGGTAGGTATAGGGATTGGAATGGTGGTTGGTTTATTTTTTGTGATAAAAACAAATTTCAATCGCTCAGTTTTGGTCACGGAGCATAAGGGAAATTACCTGATCAAACTTCAAAAAGATGTTTCCTTTTTAAATAAAGCGCTATTAATTAAGGAATTAAGTCAGATTCCCGATGGAAGCAAGGTGGTCTTAAATGCAGCCTTGGCACGGTTTATCGATCACGATATACAGGATGTATTGAATGATTTTATCAGCAGCTCATCCTCTAAAAACATAACTATTTTGAT
>CAMCBC010000132.1 GCA_945872775.1 Spirosoma fluviale
TTGGTCTCCCGTATTGGTTCCAGTGATCGCCGCCAGCTTGGTTTTCTCTGCGGTGCTGTAGTCGTTGGTGGAGAGTTCCTTGCCCGTCACCTTGTCTACTTTGGTGGCCAAGCTTGCAGTTACATCCGATGCATTTGCTTTGGTGGCTAGGCTTGCAGTTACATCCGCTGTGTTTGCTTTCGTGGCTAGGGCAGCCTGACTGGCTGTACTCAAGGGTTTGTTTGCATCCGCCGTGTTATTGACCTGATCCAAACTCAGGCTTGTTTTTAGTTCCGAGATGGATGCTACGCCTGTGCCTCCACTTTTTACCGGCAGGACTCCTTTCACATTGCTTGCATCTACCCCATAGGCATAGAATGCAACCGATACAGCCTGCATTCTAGAGCTGCCCATCGTCAAAAAATTGTTCCCTGCATTGGGATCCATTTCTACTTTGATAAACTTAGCCGCGCTGCCCCAGTCGATGCTTGAAAAGTCCCCTGTTTTGGAGGCTGCAGTGCCGTCGCCTACTACGACAGCAAATATGCCTTGGGGATTGGTAGTCGTTTGTCTAGTTTCCGAATAAGCTACTGCTCCCGATTCTGAGCCGAGCAGGATGGATAAGCGGAGGCTTATTGGTTGACTAACTAGCACTTCTCCGGCAGCGTTTCGAGCCAGCCCTTGAAAATTGATGCCTTCTGTTTGTGCAAAGGCCGAAAAGGAGCACAGGACTGTGACAAATAAAGAATAAAACAGATTCTTCATGGGAATTCTTTTTTATTCAAAGCAGTCTATTTTTTCGATTGAAATCCAATGCCGAAAATTTACCAAACTGCTTTTTGTGGTATTTGTCACACATTTGTCTTATATGTCACAGCTATTTTTTTTGGGGAAG
This sequence comes from Spirosoma fluviale, assembly GCA_945872775.1. Lineage (GTDB taxonomy): Bacteria > Bacteroidota > Bacteroidia > Cytophagales > Cyclobacteriaceae > Algoriphagus. The sequence goes on from CAMCBC010000132.1 coordinate 875, forward strand.
AAAATGGGGAAAGGGGAGTGGGTGAACTAGTAGTGAGAAACACAATCGAAATACGATGGAAATACAGTGGAAATAAACCGAGCAAGCCAGCCTGCGGCAGACAGGCTCGGTGAAATAGTAAATCCTGGTTCTAGTTGATTAGATTTCACCTGCCTGCGGCAGGCAGGCGGAGCAGCCCGCCGCGGCGGGTATTTCTATTGTATTTCTATTATATTTCTAAATGTTATTTCGTACCCATATAATCCTATCCCTTCTTTTTCTAGTTGTCAGCTGCCAATCCAAGGCTCCTGCGGAAAACGTTACTACAGCTGAGGCAACTCCATTCGCCATGTCTGATGTACGATTTCAGCGGCTTGATGGAACTGAATTTGGGTTAGCCCCAGAACAGAAAGCCTATACCGTGTTACACTTTTGGGCTACCTGGTGCAAGCCCTGCTTGGCAGAATTCCCAGAATTAAAAGCAGGCCTGCCCCGACTACAAAGCGATAGCGTCGCATTTTTCCTCGCCACCGAAGAGGATCTCGATCAAATCCGAGCCTTTGAAGAAAAACGCAATTTCGGACTGGAGTTTCTCCAGCTGAAAGAAGCCACACTCGCTGATTTTGAAGTGCATGCCCTACCCACTACCCTAGTTATTGATAGCAAAGGAAAGGTGGTGTATCGGCACATGGGTCAGTTAAACTGGCAGGACGTCACCTCCATTGAAGATCTAATCTCCCAAAAGCCATGAGCCGCATCCTACTCTCTTTACTTGCCTTTTCCGGGCTTTACCTTGCCTCTTGTACTTCAGCTACCCCACCTGCCGTAACTGTCCAAGACATCCCTTTTCCGGGAGGGGCGGAAACGTCTTTACCTTCTCTCTCTTCAGATGGAAAGACACTGATCCTTTCCTGGGTAGCCACGCCCACGGATAGCACGGCACAATTCCACTTTGCACGCCTTGGAGAAGATGGAACTTGGTCTAGACCTGAGCAGATTGCCGAGGGAGCCAACTGGTTTGTCAACTGGGCGGACTACCCAGCACTCGTTCAAAACAAGGGTTCGCTCCTCGCCTACCACCTGCAAAAATCCTCTCCTGGCAAATTTTCCTACGACATTCTCCTGCATGCCTTGCCCAAGGCAGGGCAAATCTGGCGTTCTGGACTTCCCTTACACCGCGATTCCACGCAGACCGAACATGGATTTGTGTCTGCAGCAGCCTACACCGATTCGACCTTTATAGTTTCCTGGTTGGATGGACGCAATACGGGAGGCGGAGGGCATGACAGCCACGACGCACATTCAGGAGCGATGAGCATCCGAGCGGCGGAAGTAACCCTGCAGGGACAGGTGCTTTGGGACAGCCAATTGGATGACAAAACCTGTGATTGCTGCCAGACCAGCACGGCCATTACTTCCCAAGGACCGGTGGTGGTCTACCGCAACCGATCTGACCAAGAAATCAGAGACATTGCCATCACCCGCCTTATAGACGGAAACTGGACGGAGCCATCGATCATTCATGCCGACAACTGGGAAATTTCGGGTTGCCCGGTCAATGGCCCCAAGGTCGTCGCAAATGGAAAGACTGTGCTAGTAGGCTGGTTTACCGCTGCCAAGGGAAAAGCAAAGGTGAATTTTTCTTTCTCCTCGGATGCTGGAGTCACCTTTGGTGTACCAATCACCGTCGAGGGGCAGGGCGTCATCGGTCGCGTCAAGGTCGCCTTGCTGGATGAACAGTCAGGCATCGCCGCTTGGATGGAAACCACTAAGACGGGTACCTTTTTGATGGCTGCTCGAATTGAGAGCGGGGGCAAAATGGGTACACGCTGGGAGATTGGCGCGATGGACGCCGGTCGGAAAAGTGGGTTCCCTCAACTAGAGGTGCTAGGGGAGAACGTGTACTTCGCTTGGACTGAGGTGAAGGGAGATACCCATCAGGTGCGAACTGCATTTTTGCCGAAGGCAGCGTTTTAGAGAAACTCGAATACGATATAGGTAGGCAAGTATCAAGAAATACGATCGAAATACGGTGGAAATAAACCGAGCCCTCCGCGGCGGGCAAGCAGGCGAAATACGGTGGAAATACAATGGAAATAAACCGAGCCCTCCGCGGCGGGCAGGCACGCTCGGTGAAATAGTAAATCCTGGTTCTAGTTGATTATATTTCACCTGCCTGCGGCAGGCAGGCGGAGCAGCCCGCCGCGGCGGGTATTTCCATCGTATTTCCAATTTATTATTTCACGAAGCGCAGCGAAGTCTATTTCCAAGTATTTCTATTGTATTTCCATCCTATTTCCCTTTAACTATTTCAGCTTGCCCGCTGCCGCGGGCATTTCCCAATCAAAATCCCTAACTTTAGCCCATGTTTGATTGGATCAATTTTTTGGAAGCAAGTATTCTTTGTGGTCTCTTGACCATCTACTTGCTGCTATTCAAGAAAAATGCGCTCCGCTCCTTTTCCGATTACCTGCTGACGGTGGTTATTCTGACGCAGTGCTGGACCGTGCTCCTATTTGTCTTGGTGTATTCGGGGAGTATTTTGGATTCCCCACACCTCTACAAGACGGCCGCGCCGGTAAGCTATTTGATTGCTCCACTATGCTACTTGTATGTGCGTTCGGTCTTATTCAATGAGCTGCGCTTCAAAAAAACGGACTTTCTCCATGCGCTACCCTTCCTATTTTTTTTAGTGAATTACCTTCCCTTTTTTGCGAGTTCCACCGAATCCAAACTGGCCATCCTGAATGCCACGCTGTTGGATAAAAATGTGGCCATCACGACCCAGTTGGGCCTGCTACCAGAGTCCTTCTTTTACATTTTACGCCCGATTCAAACCTTGTTTTACCTAGCTTTTCAGTGGGTTTTGGTGTTACAGTTCAACAAGGATTTCAAAGTAAAAGAGGTCCAAGAGCAAATTGGGGTGGTCATTAGCTGGCTCAAGGTATTTACCCTTACCAATACGGCAGTATTTTTCAGCCTAGTGTTTTTGATTGGGCTCTACTTATCTATTCCCAACATCTTCGAGGAAAATCTGCTCAGCCTGATTCCCAACTCCCTGCTTTCCATTTCCTTCTTTGTGGGCTGCACCTACCTTTTGGTCAATCCTCAGGTCTTGAATGGACTGCCTTTTGTCAAATACAAGGAGAAAAAATCTCAACTGATCAGCGATGAACTGGTAAAAGTGCCCTTTATCCACAAAAACTACGCAAAAGAAATTGCCCAGTTGGAAGCCTATTTTGCAAGTTCCAAAGCCTACCTGCAACCCAATCTATCCATCAGTGAGGTGGCAGTTGCCACTGAAATCCCCAACCGGGAACTCTCCTTTCTGATCAACAGCTACTACAAGCAGCGCTTCAGCGACTACCTCAACGACATGCGGCTAGCCCATTTCTTAAGCCAAGTGGATGCCAGTTCCTTGGATAGTTTTACCATCGAATCCATTGCTACAGCCTCTGGATTTGCCTACAAAAGCTCCTTCTACCGTGCCTTCAAAAAGAAGTACGGCAGCACCCCCACCGCTTACCTGCAACCCCTTATTTCTGCCCAAAACGACGAAAAATCGAGTTAATCCGTCCTAAATTCAGAAGTTAGTACTTAGTTATCCTGCTTCAAAACCAAGTTGTGAAAGAGATAAACTAATTTTATGGGTGTTTTTGTCTTCACGTCCTTTTGCATTTGCCATTGCCTGCTTGGCATGCGCAGTCCTCAGCTCAACTAGTCTTCAAGGCCAAAGTTTGCCTACCTCCACCGTCAATGTGGCAGGGGGACAAGGCAAGACCAGTGCCTTCTCGCTAGACTACAGCATCGGGGAGCAGAGCGCCATCGTGCGCTACCAGTCGCCTGCTTCAGGGAGCATCGCTGCGGGACTATTCCAAGCATTGACTTCTGTCATCACCAGCATCCTTCCCACACCCAACTCGGAGGGGGAAGCCTTGGTGCTATTTCCCAATCCTGCCTCCGAGTACAGCACCCTCAAGGGAGCGCTAAGCAAACCCGGGTACCTCAGCTTTCAACTCGTCGATATTCAAGGACGTGTTCTGCAGTCCGACAACCCAGTTTACTACAGCCGCCAAGTCGAAAAGGAATTTTCCCTGTCCGGGCTCGCCGCTGGCATGTACTTCATTCGCGTCAGCTATTCTGCGGAAGGGCTGACCCAAACCCGCACCTTCAAATTAATCAAAGCGTACTGATGAGAAGAATCGTCTACTCCACCCTCCTTTTCCTTTTGATTTCCCTTTCTGCAGTGGCACAAAATGGAGGCATCAACTTTCAAGGCATGGCGCGCAACGCTGCTGGAGAGGCCTTGGCCAACCAGAAAATAAGCCTAAGACTTTCTGTACTGCTCAATTCCGAGTCGGGCACGGTGGAGTATTCCGAAACCAAGGAAGTCACCACCTCTGGGCAGGGGATTTTCTCGGTGGTGGTCGGAGATGGGAACATCCTCACCAAGACGGGTAATTTCTCCGACATCAACTGGAAAAACTCGCTCAAGTTTCTAAAAGTGGAGCTAGATCCCAGCGGAGGAACCAACTTTGCATTAATGGGCAGTTCCCGGCTTCAGGCAGTTCCTTTTGCCTACTATGCCAATGGGGTGGATGCTGAAAATATTCAAGGCACGCTCCCAGTGGCCAAGGGAGGCACGGGAGTGGGAAGCATCGCTGCGCTCAAGTCGAGTTTGGGGCTCGATCAGGTCAACAATACCGCCGATGCCAACAAGCCCCTCAGTACGGCTGCCCAGGCAGCTTTGGAGACCAAGGTGGATAAGGTCAGTGGAAAAGGGCTTTCTGCAAACGACTACACGAGCGCTGAGAAATCCAAACTTGCGGCCATCACCGGCACGAATACGGGGGACCAGGATTTGAGTGGCTTTGCCACTACCATCGCCTTGGATCTGAAAGCCAATAACACAGATGTAACAAACAGTTTGGCCACCAAAGTAGACAAGGTCACCGGAAAAGGGCTTTCTGCGAATGATTACACCACCGCTGAGAAAACCAAACTTGCCGCCATCACCGGCACGAATACCGGAGATCAGGATCTAAGTGGCCTTGCAACTACCGCAGCTCTTGCAGGAAAAGCCAATACTTCAGATGTAACCACCAGCTTGGCGACTAAGGTGGATAAAGTGACCGGGAAGGAGCTCTCCTCCAATGACTACACCACCGCTGAGAAGACCAAGCTCGCAGCCATCACCGGCACGAATACGGGGGATCAGGACTTGAGTGGATTGGCTACCACCGCTGCACTTGCCGGCAAGGCAAATACTGCAGATGTGACTAGCAGTCTCGCGCTCAAGGCAAATACGGCAGATGTGACCAACAGCCTGGCCACCAAGGTAGACAAGGTTACCGGTAAAGGACTTTCTGCAAACGACTACACAAGTGCCGAGAAATCCAAGTTGGCGGCCATCACCGGCACGAATACGGGGGATCAGGACTTGAGTGGCTTTGCCACTACCATCGCCTTGGATCTGAAAGCCAATACCACAGATGTAACCAGCAGTTTGGCCACCAAAGTGGACAAGGTCACAGGAAAAGGGCTCTCTGCAAACGACTACACAAGCGCTGAGAAATCCAAACTTGCGGCCATCACCGGCACGAATACGGGGGATCAGGACTTGAGTGGCTTTGTGACCAACATCGCCTTGGATCTCAAAGCAAATGTCACAGATCTAACCGCTGGATTGTCTACCAAAGTGGATAAAATCGCTGGCAAAGGCCTATCCACCACAGATTTCACCCAGGCGGAAAAAGATAAGCTTACGGCCATTCTAGGAACCAATACGGGAGATCAGGATTTGAGTGGCTTTGCCACCAACATCGCCTTGGATCTCAAAGCAAATGTCACAGATCTAAGCGCTGGGTTGTCTAACAAAGTGGATAAAATTCTTGGAAAAGGCCTTTCCTCCACAGATTTCACCCAAGAGGAAAAGGATAAGCTTACGGCCATTACCGGCATCAATACAGGAGATCAGGATTTGAGTGGCCTTGCCACTACCATCGACTTGGACCTCAAAGCCAATGCCGTAGATGTGACCACTGGATTGTCCACCAAAGTGGATAAAATCACCGGCAAAGGCCTTTCTTCCACAGATTTCACCCAAGCGGAAAAAACCAAGCTAGGCTTGATTACCGGAACCAATACTGGAGATCAGGATTTGAGTTCTCTTGCAACTAAGGCTGAGTTAGAAGATGATTATGCCAAGCTAGACGAAGAAAATTCGTTCAGTGAAGATCAATTTTTTGAGAGTCGAATAAACTTTACGGATCAAAATAATTCAAGCATTAGGGCATTCAATTATGAAGGGTATCCAGGAGGCATCATGATCAGCAATGATCAACTTATTTTTATAGGAAGAGGCGAAGATGATCCAGAAGAATTTGAAGGATGGTCATTCAATGTTGGGGAAGGAACATTGAAATTTCCAGACGGGAAGACCGAAATGGAACAAGATGGAAATGTTTTTTACATCGATAGTGAGAATGACCTATTCCTCACCTCCGGGCTCGAAAATGAAGAGGGAAAGTGGGGAACAATAGGAATGAGTTCCTACGAACAGCGATTCC
>CAMCBC010000133.1 GCA_945872775.1 Spirosoma fluviale
ATGAAAATTCTTTCAGCTTCGGAGATTGCCAATCTGGATCAACTCCACTTGGAAAAGCTGGGGGTTTCCAATCATGCTTTTATGGAGCTGGTTGCTCAACGATTTGTGAGCTGGTTTCAAGAGCAGGGATTTTCTTCGGCTACTCCCGTTGTGATTTGTGCTGGCGCAGGCAACAATGGGGGTGATGGACTAGCGATTGCACGTCTACTTTATTCCTTAGGCTACAGCGTTCAAGTGGCTACCTGCTTTTCTTCGGAAGCCAATTTATCACCCGATTGCCAACAAAATCTTTCGCTTGTCCCTTCGCAAATCCCCTGTTACCCCTTGGATTCTTCACCGTTACCAGATGGTGGAATCCTGATAGATGCCTATTTGGGAATCGGATGTAAAGGTGAACTCCGTGAAGAGGCGCTTTTGCGAATCAAAAAAATAAATTCGTTTGGAGGAAAAATTATCGCGCTAGACTTGCCAAGTGGATTGCCTGCAGATCAGGGTCCTACAGGTTTGGTGGTTCAAGCCACCACTACAGTTACCTTGGGCTTCCCCAAACTATCCTTACTGTGCCCAGAGCATGCGCGGTTTACGGGTGAATTGTTTGTGTTGGATATTGGCTTTGAGGCAGAAGAATTTGAAGACTTTCCATCCACTGCCTATTATTTGGAAGAAAAAGATCTTTTGTCTCGTCATCGGACCTTTCATCGCTTTGCGCACAAAGGGGATTTTGGAAAAGTGCTCTTGGTAGCTGGTAGTAAGGGAAAAATGGGTGCAGCACTTCTGGCAGCCAAAAGTGCGTTTCGTACCGGATCAGGTATGGTTACAATTTGGATCCCGGAGGAGGAGCGAGGAGTCCTTCAGGCATCTCTTCCAGAGGCCATGTGTGTATTTGGCGATGCCGTGGATCCATCTGCCTACGATGCGGTAGGAATTGGTCCTGGCTGGGGGCTAGACAAAGGAGAACTCTTTCATCAAGTATTAAATGCTGCTACTAAGCCGATGGTATTGGATGCAGATGCCCTTACGCTCCTTTCCTTAGATCAAAATCTCTGGCCCATGATCCCCAAAGGCAGTATTCTTACTCCGCACCTGAAAGAGTTTGACCGCCTCTTTGGACCTTCTTCCACGCATCTCGAGCGAATGGCCAAAGCCAAAGCCTGCTGCCTAAAACACGGAATTAATCTAGTGCTTAAAGGGGCCAATTCACTCTGCACCCTTCAAGATGGAAGACAAGTGTTCAATTCTTCTGGAAGTAAGTACATGGCTACCGCAGGAATGGGCGATGCACTGACGGGAATGCTTACTTCCTTTTTGGGCCAAGGATATTCCCCAGAGAATGCCCTACTCTGTGGAGTGTTTCACCATGGATTAGCTGGAGAATTGGCAGGCCAGCGCTTCTTGCGAGGAACCATGGCTCAGGATTTGATAGAAGCTATCCCAGAAACCTACCGCCTCATCGGCTTGGACTAGTTTCAGCCCAATCCATTTCTACCTTATTTCCATCGTATTTCTACCCTATTTCTATTTTTAAATTATCCATGAAACAAGAGAAAGCCTTACTCTGGACCCTGGCAGCCATCAATTTTATCCATATTGTGGATTTCATGATGCTGATGCCACTCGGGCCCCAACTGATGCGGTTGTTTGACATCAGCCCCAGCGAGTTTGGTTTTTTAGTTTCTTCCTACACCTTCAGTGCTGGGGCATCCAGTTTCTTTGGGGCCTTTATCCTAGATCGTTTTGATCGCAAGAAGATTTTAATTTGGGTGTTTGTTGGTTTTACCTTGGGGACACTTGCCTGTGCCTTGTCTCCTAGTTACCCCATTTTGCTGTTGGCCAGAGTGGTTTCTGGAATTTTTGGAGGGCTGACCTCTGCCTTGATTCTAGCGATTATTGGAGATGTAGTGCCCGATGAACGCCGCGGTAGAGCCATGGGCTTGGTGATGTCTGCCTTTTCCTTTGCCTCCGTGATGGGTGTGCCCTTGGGACTTTTTTTAGCGAGCTTATCCGATTGGCATACGCCTTTCTATATTTTATCGGCCTTGTCCATTGTGAGCATGGGGATGATTGTCAAATTTATTCCTTCCATCACTGGACATGTGAACAGTGGTGTCAAGCGCCCCCATCCCTTTGAAGTGATCAGTCGGGTCACGAGCAACCCCAACCAAATGCGTGCCATCACGCTATCCGTCATGATGATGCTGGGGCAGTTTATGATCATCCCTTTCCTAAGTCCCTATAACGTGGCCAATGTGGGCTTCACAGAGTTGCAGCTGACCTATGTGTACATGGCTGGAGGTGCCTTCACCATGTTTACCTCTCCTTGGGTAGGTAAGCTGGCCGACAAACATGGGAAGCTGAAGATCTTTACCATTTTCATGCTGCTCAACCTAATTCCGATCGCAATCATCACCCACCTTGGGGTCACGCCTGTAGCCTTGGTATTGGTAGTGACTACCTTCTTTTTTGTGACTTCTAATGGGCGATATGTCCCAGCGGCAGCCTTGGTGACAGGTACCGCGCAACCAGAAAATCGGGGTAGTTTTTTGAGTTTCAATTCCGCCGTACAGCAGCTGGCAGCTGGCTTTGCTTCCTTGCTCGCTGGCTTTCTGATTGGAGAGAATGAATTGGGGCAGCTGACCAATTTCAATTATGTAGGCTATCTGGCGATTTTTTTCAGTATTCTCTGCATTCCATTGGCCTGGCGTATCAAGGTGGTCAGCTAAAAAAAAACACCTCCAAAATTAAATTATGGAGGTGTTTGAATAGGTTGGGGTTTCTTAGAACTCCGCGTTTCCAGGAGTTCTTGGGAAGGCGATCACATCGCGGATATTTCCCATACCGGTAACAAACAATACCATTCGTTCAAACCCAAGTCCAAAGCCTGCGTGTGGGGTAGCACCAAAGCGTCGAGTATCTAGGTACCAGCTAAGTTCTTCGGTAGGAATATGCATTTCCTGCATGCGTTGAGTCAACTTATCTAGCCGCTCTTCTCGCTGAGAGCCTCCGACGATTTCTCCAATACCCGGAAACAAAATATCCATGGCGGCTACTGTTTTTCCGTCCTCATTTTGGCGCATGTAGAAGGCTTTGATTCCTTTAGGGTAGTCGGTGAGGATCACAGGCTTCTTGAAGTGCTTTTCAACCAAGTAGCGCTCGTGTTCGGATTGTAGATCGGTACCCCATTCTTCGATGAGGTAGTGGAATTTCTTCTTTTTGTTGTGGTTGGAATTGCGAAGGATGTCGATTGCTTCGGTGTAAGTGAGGCGAACGAAGTCGTTTTCTACTACAAACCTCAACTTGTCCAGTAAGCCCAATTCTGCGCGCTGTTCGGTAGGCTTCGCCTGCTCTTCCTCTGCAGCACGCTGGTCCAAAAATGCCAGGTCCTCAGCGCAGTGGTCCAATGCGTAGCGAATGATGTACTTCAAGAAGTCCTCGGCCAAGTTCTGGTTGTCTTCTGCATCGTAGAAGGCCATCTCCGGCTCAATCATCCAAAACTCTGCCAGGTGGCGTGTGGTGTTGGAGTTTTCCGCTCGGAAGGTAGGACCAAAGGTGTAGATCTCCGCCAAAGCCATGGCTGCAAGTTCTCCTTCGAGCTGCCCAGATACGGTCAGGTTAGTTTCTTTTTCGAAGAAATCCTGGCTGTAGTCGATCTTCCCGTCATCGGTTTTGGGAGGATTGTTGAGGTTGAGGGTGGTCACCTTAAAGGTTTCCCCAGCACCTTCCGCATCTGATGCCGTGATGATGGGCGTGTGGATGTAGAAAAATCCTTTGGTATTGAAATAGGTATGGACGGCATAAGCCAGCGCATGTCGCACACGGAAGACAGCACCAAAGGTGTTGGTTCGCATGCGGAGGTGTGCGATCTCCCGAAGAAATTCTAGGGAGTGCTTCTTGGGCTGTAGTGGATATTTTTCAGGATCAGATTCGCCTAAAACTTCGATGCTTGTCGCATTCAGTTCAGACTGCTGACCAGCGCCTTGAGAGGCAATCACCGTACCTGTTATTTTGAGACATGCGCCGGTGCTGCACTTTTTTAGGACTTCTTCAGCAATGACATTGGGGTCGGCCACTACCTGGTAATTGGTAATGATAGAGCCATCGTTGACTGCGATGAAGGAAACATTCTTGTTGCTTCGCTTGGTGCGTACCCAGCCCATGAGGGTGATCTCTTGTCCGATCAGGTCTTGTTCCAGGATGGTCTTGATTTTGACCCGTTTGTTGAATGCCATGTGTTTGGGGTAGAGGAAGCGTAAAACGACCTCCTTAAATTTAGTAGAATGCAAAAAAACGATTAAATCACCTTTTTATCAAAAAATTGACGCTTTTTCCTAAATTTGAATATGCAGTTTTCCTTGGAAGCATGCTCCTTTTTCGCAAATAAGTGGTTTGATTCATTTCAATGCAAAAGTTAACGCTTTCTCAGTCACTCTCTCAAAAACTTTCTCCGCAGCAGATTCAGTTCATCAAGCTGCTGCAAGTGCCTACGGCGGAGTTGGATGCCCGTATCGAAGAAGAGCTTGAAATCAACCCTGCCTTGGAAGAAGGCAAGGTGGAAGAGAGCGAATCTTCTGTAGAGGAGGATTACGATGAGGGATTTGGAGACGAGTACGGGCAAGAGTCCAATGAGGTCAATGTGGACGACTACCTGGATGACGACTATGGGGGCTACAAAATGCAGGGGGATGGGAACTACAATCCGGACGATGAGGATCGGGAGATTCCTTTTTCTGCGCCAAGTTCCTTGCACGAACAGTTGATTACCCAGTTGAACTTTTTGAAGTTGGATGAGCGACAGCGGATTATTGGGGAGCAGCTCATCGGCAGTATTGAGAACGATGGGTACATCCGTAGGGAATTGACCGCCATCATCAACGACCTGGCTTTTTCTCAAAACATAGAGACCGACTTTGATGAGCTCGAAGAAATCCTTCGGAAAATTCAGAGTTTTGATCCTGCAGGCATTGCGGCTCGAAACCTGCAAGAATGCTTAATCATCCAGTTGGAACGTAAGGAGCATCCCGATGATCCTGCTGTGCAACATGCCCTAGCCATCATTCAGGATTGCTTTGAGGAGTTTACCAAAAAGCATTATCCAAAAATTCAGAAGCGCCTCAACCTCGATGAGGAGGAGATCAAGGAAGCAGTGCAGCTCATCACGCGCCTCAATCCCAAACCAGGAGGAGTGGCAGATGGGATGGTACTTACGCAATATGTGATTCCAGATTTTATCTTGGTGACCACTGGAGGGAAGTTTGAGATCCTGTTGAACTCCAAGAATGCGCCAGAGCTTCGGATTTCGCGATCCTACTCGGAGCTTTTCGACACCTACGACAAGAGCGACAAGAAGGACAAAAAGCTCAAGGAGACGGTGACTTTTGTCAAACAGAAGTTGGATTCTGCCAAGTGGTTTATTGATGCGATCAAACAGCGGCAAAATACCTTGCTTCGAACCATGGAGGCGATTCTGCAGTACCAAACTCCTTTTTTTGTAGATGGAGATGAGGCGGCGCTACGCCCCATGATCTTAAAAGACATTGCGGAAAAGATTGACATGGATATTTCTACCGTCTCCCGAGTGGCGAATAGCAAATCCATTCAAACCGAATTTGGGGTGTTTCCACTGAAGTATTTTTTCTCGGAGGGCATCGCTACCGACAGTGGGGAAGATGTAAGTAACCGGGAGGTGAAATCCGTGCTGCAGGGCATGGTAGATGCAGAAGACAAAAAGAGGCCTTTGTCTGACGACAAATTGGTCAAGATGCTGAATAAAAAAGGCTACAATATTGCCCGCCGTACCGTTGCTAAGTACCGGGAGCAACTTCAGATTCCGGTGGCTCGATTACGAAAAGAACTCTAGTGATACGAAAACTGGCGCTTCTGCTTTCAGTGGTATTTCAGCCCTTGCTGATGCCTTCTTTGGTGTTTGGTTTGGTCTTTTTTGCGGTACCTCAGGCGAGCAGCATTCCCGATTCGTTTAAGGTTCGGCTTTTTTATCTGATTGTGGCTTCCACGCTTTTGATTCCTATGGTCTTGATGCTGGGCCTACGCTGGAGTGGCATGGTCAAAAGCTTACACTTTGAAGAAAAAAGTGACCGAAGAACTCCCTTTATTTTGGTCACGCTATTTTACCTGCTAACTACCTATTTTTTGAAGGAAAAGACCGAACTGGATCCAATTCTGTGGCAGGGAATGGGGATCATTGCCTTTGCTGTAGCCTTATTGACGGGGATCACTTTTTTTTGGAAGATGTCTGCTCACATGACCGGGATTGGTGGAGTGTTGGGGGTGCTAGCGGTCCTGGCCATTTATTTTCCTTCCTTGAATCTGGCGTACCTGTTAGTGGCAACACTCCTGTTGGGAGGACTGGTTGCCTCTGCTCGACTGTATTTGGATGCCCATAGGCCTGCGGAAGTGTATGTGGGCCTTTTGGTAGGGTTTGTGATCTGCTGGATGGGTTTTACCTGGATTTACGGATTCTAAATCAGGTTAGAATTACTTAATCAACGGACCTAAATAACAAAAAAAAACTCCCTTGGTAGGGAGTTTTGATTTTTAGACTTGAAAGTATTCTTTTTAGAATAATCCGATGGCTAAGCCAAAGCTAATCTGGTTGGCTTCTGTTTTGAATGGACCTCTGTCGGCCTTCCACATGGGGTTGAGGTAGTAGGTAGACCACACATAAAATCCGGGGCTCCCGGCCTTAAAATTCAAGCCATAGCGAATTTTTTCTAGCCCATAGTTCTCGGATTGTTTGACTTTCACTGCTCCAGTGGCAGGGGAGTCAAAGGACACTTTCGTATTGGATTGGTACAGGTATCCTACTCGAGCACCAAGGCTTACGCGGAAGCTTTTGCTGTAGTCCTTTTTGTTGACATTGTACTGCAGGTCTATGGGCACTTCCACATAGTTGGCAGCTAGGTTATTGGTTTTCACTTCGATGTTGGTCCCGTATACGCTGGATACTTTCTTCAACACAGAAGATTCAGCACCAAGGGTGCTGCTGCGAAATAGATTTTGATCGTCCTTAAAGGCGAATTTGTTGGTAGCAATACCGATCCCTGGGCTGAGAACAAAGCCAGATTGCTCTCCAAAGATTTTGAATGGCTTTTGGTAAAAGACACTAAAGGATCGAGATCCAAAAAAATTGAGGGCGATGTCCGCAGGTCGATTGGTCAGTTGGCCAAATCCAAACTCAATGCTGAAGTCATTGGGGATGTTGGGTCGTCCACCAATAGGGGTTTTGGGGCTAGTAGGAGCGGAATCTTGTGCTTGAGCCTGTAGCGTAACTACGAGCAAGGCAAGCGTGAGTATTTTTTTCATCAAAGAAGTTTCTTTTCAAGAGAATGTGGGCAAAAATATAAAATTCGCAAGGATTT
>CAMCBC010000134.1 GCA_945872775.1 Spirosoma fluviale
AAAAGGCTGCTCAGACTTATCAATTCAATCAAACCTGCCAATTTCGGGGTAATCATCCGAACAGTGGCTGAAGGTCAGTCCGTAACGGAACTTGATAAAGACCTTCGAAGTCTTCTCGCCAATTGGGAAGAGGGAATGAGCAAATTGCTGAAAGCCAAAAGCCGGGACAAAATTATTGGAGAGATGAGCATGGCCTCCTCACTTGTGAGAGATCTGCTCAATGAATCATTCGATGCAATCACCGTAGAAGAAGAGTCTACTTACGATCAGATCCGTTCCTACATCAGGTCTATAGCGCCTGAAAAAGAAAAAATTGTCAAACTTTACAACGGTAAGGTTAAGCTATTTGAAAGTTTTGGAATCGAAAAGCAAATCAAAAGCTTGTTTGGACAGTCCGTCAGCCTACCTCAAGGGGGCTATGTGATTATAGAGCACACCGAAGCCCTGCACGTCATCGACGTCAACAGTGGCAACAAGTCCAACCAAGAAAGTGACCAGGAATCTACAGCGCTTAAAACAAACCTGGTAGCTGCTAAAGAAATTGCTAGACAACTCCGCCTCCGAGATATGGGAGGAATCATCGTAGTCGATTTTATCGACATGAAAAAAGCCGAGAATAAAAAGGCGATTTTCGATGCGATGATGTTGGAGATGAAGTTTGACAGATCCAAACATACCGTATTGCCCTTAAGCAAATTTGGGCTGATGCAAATTACCCGACAGCGCGTGCGTCCAGAAGTCAACATAGTGACCAAGGAAACCTGCCCTGCTTGCAACGGTACCGGCAAAATCCAAGCGTCCATTCTGGTCGCCGATAAGTTGGAAAAAGATTTGGAGCACATGGCAACCATTCAAAACGTGGAAAAAATCCACATCGGCTTGCACCCGTATCTGCATGCCTACTTTACCACTGGCCTGATTAGCCGACGAGTGAAGTGGTTTTTTAAATATTACAAATGGATAAAACTGATCAAAGATTCTTCACTACCCGTGACGGAATACAGATTCCAAGATGAATCTGGAGAAGAAATCGAATTAAAAGTAAAAAGCGAGACTGAGTAAGTCTCGCTTTTTTTTTGCGTTTTGGTTGTGAATTGGGAAAGGAGCTTCCCTTAGGCCCAGCAATCTTAAAATGGAAGCTTGTCCTCGTCAGCTGCTTCGTAAAAAGTATCCACATCTGGTGGACCCACTGGCATGCCTCCGCCTTGGCTGCGGTCTACCTTGTAGGCTTTCACTTCCGTATACCAACGGCCGTTGTATTCTCGGCTTTCTACTTCAATCCCAAGGTTGACTTGCTCGCCTACCTTTAATCCAAATTGGTCGATCTTATCTCCCCAGATGGACACACACACTTTTTTGGGATACTGCCCTCCAGTTTCTAAAATATATTCCTGCTTGCGCCAAGCATTGCCACTTTTTGAGCTCCCACTCACTTCCGGTAGCTGGGAGGTAATTTTTCCGCTTAAATCCATGATTCGTTTTTTTCTATGTAAGACTACGAAGGTAAGCATTGCCTTTTACTTTTTAAATGACTTCAACACCCGGATTTTTTGACTTTAGAAGTCCCGTTTTTTACTCCTCCATCTTGACTAATCTCAGTAATTCTATTGGGAGTCAAAAAATAAAAAACTATTAAAAATGATTTACATGGAATAAAAAATATGTAAAAACATAAAATATAAAATAAAATATTGATTTTAATACTAATGTTGCATAGTTTGAAAATTTCGCTGTAGTTTCGAATCCTTTTTAACGCAGTTTCAAACCCCTCAAAAAAATCTTTTCACCTAACCCGATACTATGGCCTAGACTTTTACGTTGTTTATAAACCAACTTAAAAATGAGTAAGCAATTAGGTCCTGAAGACGGAGTGTTGATCACTTCGTATCGTAATGGTAATGAAGCCGCCTTTAATCTCTTAGTAGATCGGTATCAAAGTAAAGTATTTACCACAATTTTCCTGATTGTCAAAGATCAGGATGTAGCAGAAGATCTGTTACAAGATGTATTTGTAAAGGTGCTACACACCTTGAATTCAGACAAGTACAACGAAGAAGGTAAATTTCAGCCTTGGGTGATGCGCATCGCACACAACATGGCGATCGATTACTTTAGAAAGGCAAAAAGATACCCTACCATCCTCTTGGAAGATGGAAGCAATCTGCTCAATTCACTATCCTTTGCGGAAGATTCCTCCGAGGAGCAACGCATCAAAGAGGAGACTATCGCTTGGGTGCGCAACTTGATCGATGAGCTTCCAGAGGCTCAGAAGGAAGTGGTCATCATGCGGCATTACTTAGACATGAGTTTCCAGGAAATCGCCGAACAAACTGGCGTCAGTATCAATACAGCATTGGGTAGAATGCGCTATGCGCTCAACCATATTCGTAAAAAAATGAAACAAGTAAACAGTGCCTATGATAAAATCATTTACCCCAAATGACCTGATTAGATATATCTATCAGGAAATGTCGGAGGTAGAACAAGAACTCTTAATGCAAGCCTTGCACAGCGACGACGCTTTGATGCAAGAATACATTGAACTGCTGAGCACCGTAGAGTTTTTGGAGCAAGTAAAATTGCAGCCTTCCGAAAAAATAGTGAAAGCCATCAAAAAAATGGCCCAGTCTACGGGACTTCCACAAGTCTGACCTAAGGTAACCCTGCTTCGGCAGGGTTTTCTTTTTTGTTACCTACTACTTTTTTAACAAGTGAATCATAAATAAAAACACCTCTAAAGTTTAGCAGAGTCTGCTGTCAACCGTGAACCGCCTGTAGGCCGTGGCCTATCGTCTGTGGACGATTTTAAAACCACTTCATCATCGTGGCGATCAACTTCTTCACACGAATCCCATACGGAGGGCGTAGCAAACTGACGTTGTTAAATCCAATCCGCTGCTTCAGCACTCCTTTTTCATTGCTAAAGGCCAAAAATCCAAACTTGCCATGGGCTTTTCCAATACCGCTATTGTTGACCCCTCCAAAAGGAAGCTCGCTGTGTAAAAAATGAAGCACACAATCGTTGATCACTAGGTTGCCTGAGCTGGTCTCTGTTAAGACACGTTTGGCACGAGAGTCGTCTTTTCCAAAGAAGTACAAAGCCAAGGGCTTGGGCTGTGAATGGATCAAGGCCAAAGCATCGTTGATTTGGGTGTACGTGAGTATCGGGAGGATCGGGCCGAAAATTTCCTCTTGAAATACCAACATGTCCTCACCAATACCGGAAATCAAAGTAGGAGCAATGTACCTCGTCTCCTCGTCTACCTCTCCTCCAGCTTCTACCTTCGCTCCTTTTTGAATTGCGTCATTTAGCATCTGCCGAATTCGATCAAAGTGCTTGCGATTGATCAGTCGTGCATAGTCTGGACTTTGCATGACTCCTTTTCCTTCAGGATTGTAGTAGCGAGTCAAAGCAATTTGCGCCTCATTGATAAAAGCCTCCTTTTTTTCCTCAGGCACCAAGATGTAATCCGGAGCGATGCAGGTTTGACCACAATTGACAAACTTGCCCCAAATCAATTTTTCCGCAGCATCTTTTAAGTCTGCAGAAGCGTCTATAATGACTGGAGATTTTCCTCCCAGTTCTAGGGTGACTGAAGTTAAGTGTTGTGCCGCAGCGTGCATCACGATTTTACCTACTTGTGGGCTTCCCGTGAAGAAAATATGGTCGAAAGGCAAGGCCAAAAGCTCCGAGGCTACCTCTTTTTCTCCCAGACAAACCGCCACCTCATGCGGAGCAAAGAGTTCGCTCACGAGGTCTTGAACAAGCTGAGCGGTATGGGGGGCGTATTCTGAAGGCTTCAGAATCGCAGGACATCCAGCCGCAAGTGCGGACACCAAGGGTCCAATGGCAAGGTTGAAAGGAAAATTCCATGGGGAAATTAGCAGCGCCCTACCTTTGGGTTCAGCGACAATAAATGCCGAAGTACCGAGCATGGGAAGTGGAGTCGGTTGCGGTTGCGGCCGCATCCAAGAATTTAAATTTTTTAAGCAATGCTTGATTTCGGAGGTCACTGGAAAGATCTCATTGAGGTCTACCTCAGGTGCTGGTTTGCTGAAATCCATCCAAAGTGCCTCGCGGATGGCTTCCTGGTGGGAATTGATCCAATTCAAAACCTTGAGCAAGCGTTCTTTTCGCTCTACAAGTGTGGAGGATCTCCAAGCAATAGCCGTGGGGAGCTGGCTAGCAAAAAGTTCAGCGGGTGAAGGGCGAAAGTCAGAAAGCTGGGTCATATCTGGAAATCATTGAGAAGCTATGGAAAATTACCTTTTCAAATTTGAGGGTTTTTACCTTAATATCTTCAATAACCGTAATGTTCGGTCCCTTTATTTTTGGGAGATTCAATTGAATTTTAGTTCAATCCCATTCCATTAAATAAAACTTTTTTAAAGCCAATAACCCGATTCTCATAAAGAAGGTAAAGGAAATGAATTCCATGTTGGTAATTATATACCTTAAAATGGAGATTGGATCCTACCTGTTTAAATGAAAAATTATCTATTTTTTTCCCATTTAAATCAAAAATCAAGGCTTTATCCGCATACAAGTTATCGATATAAAACTCCCCTGAATTTGGATTAGGGTATAAGTTCAAACTTTCAAAAGATTGAATATCCTCAGAAAGTATGCGGATATAAATAATCGCAGGAAGCGAAAAAGCTTCTGAGTCCTTAATTCTATAACTTATTTTATCGACCCCCACGAAATTTTTATTGGGGTAATAGACAAGCTTATTGTCTTCAGTTAAGATTTTTCCGCCACTGAGCCCCTCATCAAATACAGGGATAAGATCTTGACTATCATTATCAATGTCTGAGAAATTGGTCTTCCAATTCTCTTTGTCCTCTAATACTATTTTTCCGGTTGTAAATATTTGATAAACAAGGCTATCCTTTCTTATGACTGGTCGATCATTAATTGGCATTACTTGCAAACTATAAATTGCCGTATCACTAGCATATTCTTTGTCTTGTGCCACGAAAGAGAAAAAATCACTTCCAAAATAATCCGTATCTGGCAGGTATACGAATGATCCATCTTGGTTTAATTTAAGGCTTCCATTTCTAGTCGATTGAATTAATTTAAAGCTAAGTACATCACCATCTGGATCTGTAGCGTGTTTTTTTAATCCTTCCAAACCTAGCCTCTCAATTTTCGTGTCTTCATCAAGGCTATCCATTGCACCCTTGGTTAAGGGCCGATCGTTTACAGGAATTACCTCAAAACTATAGGTAGACGTATCACTAGAATATTCATTGTCTTTTGCTACGAAGGAAAAGGAGTCTCTTCCAAAAAAATCCTTTTCTGGCGTGTATACTATAGAACCATCACCATTTAATTTAATTTCCCCATTTTTTGTCGGGCTGATTAACACAAAGCTTAAAGGATCTCCTTCTGGATCCTTTGTATGTTTCTTTAATCCTTCCAATCCTAGCCTTTCAAGGATGGTATCTTCGTAGAGGCTATCCAATACATCCTTGGTTTGTGGTTTGTCATTAATTGGGGATATGTTGATTACTACCCTACCTGTATCCAAACCTACAGATCCGATAATTCCACTGCTAAAGTAAAATTTGTCTACACCATTCTCATTTTCAAAGGGCGTATACGTGAATTTATTGGTGTTGCCTTGTTGTTCAATGACCCCTTTTGTTGGTGGTACTGTAATGAAAAAATTTGTGTTGACTAAATTATTTTCTGAATCGCTTAATTCGATGGTCAATGGAACATCTTCTTCAGTTTGAACCTCTTGATCAAAAACAACAGGATTGAATTTGATTGGTGCATCAGACCATTGATTGTCTAGCCATTGGACTCTTTCATATAACCATATTTTAAGAAAGGAAACATCTTCTGTAAATGTTCTAGTGTTTCCCCATTTCCAATATCCCCATAGTGCGGTATTCAATTCTTGTGAAGCATTTATTGATCTAGCGTTCTGATTAATTGAATACATCATTGTGGACAAAAGGTCCTCGCGAATTTTGCCCCATTTTTCCTTCACTTTGGTTTCAAAATTCTCATCTTCAAAAAAACGTCTAAACCAGGCGTTCTCTACTGAAGCTTTAAATCCTAATGGGCCCTCCCGATTTCCTGCGCTGAGATCGAAATCCCAAATAGGTCCATAGGTGATTTTATTTTTATTTTTTGTGTCGATGTATTTATAAACTGAATATTCTCCAATGTCAATATTCTTTAGAATTTCCTGAACTAGGTAAAAATCAACTGCCGATTCGACATTGAAAAAATTGGGATAACCGAGGTTCGGATCTTTAAATTTTTCGCCGAATAGTGCGTCTTCAGCTGTCATCAATATATTTTTTAAGTAATTAAAATGAACCTGAGCAGCCTGTGGTGTCTTGGCGTTTAGGTCATCGGGATCCTTGATCGTGATTGGAACACCTGCATTTGTAAAAAAATTATATTGCTCCCCTAATCTCAGGTCAAGTTCAAAAATTACCCCTCCACTTGTAATGTTGTTTTTGGTGTTTACTTCAGTGATATCAATTCGGTTTGAAGCAATTTTTGGAACCTCAATCAATTGATAGCTGCCCAAATGTTCACCATTTAAAACTACCTCCACAGGAATGCTTCTTGGAGTATAGCCAATACCAATGTATAGGCCTAAATCTGAAGCTAATTTGGTCCGAGAACCAGACTTATCTTCAAAATTGGCAAGTAGTGCCCAATGTCTGCTGGCTGGCAGATCCCCTAAAGTTTTGGATTTATACAGTTTTAACCGGAATGGTTTTTTAGGATATTCCCAGGTTGAATTGCCTCGTCCCTTTATTTCTGTGGAATCTTTCAAAACAGAAAAATTCTTCTTTGAATCATAAAATAAATATTCTGCTTTCTGGTAATCGAGTTTTGAAGTGATTGGCAAACTGCCAATCGTATTTATTTCCAGTATGGAAATTTGATTTGCCTTCAGTGATTCTACAATAGCCTTATTCTGGGCATTAAGACTAAAAGTTAAAAGAAATGCAAAAAAAATTAAGGGTACTTTTTTTCTGTTTGTGCTCATTAGCTGGAACTACAATTGATTTTAAAATATGAAAAAATAATGAGTTTACTAAAATAAATTATAGGAGGCTCTAGTAATTAGTTATAAACGCAATTTAAATCGTTTTGGAACTATCCTGAATCAGGAGATTGAGCTGGGCCAGCTCCTTTTCACTCAGGTCTCTCCATTTTCCAACGGCGAGATCCAATTGAATGTGCATGATACGGATCCGCTTGAGCTGGGTGACTTGGTATCCAAGGTAGCTACACATTCGGCGAATCTGTCGATTCAAACCCTGTTTGAGGATGATCCGAAACTTAAACTTGTTGATAATTTCGACAGT
>CAMCBC010000135.1 GCA_945872775.1 Spirosoma fluviale
TTTGACTACCTCAGAGGCCCGAGTGGCTCCAAGGTGGCCGTAGAGATCAAGCGAAAGAATGCGCCCAAACTCATTCCTTACCAGATCACGCGTGCCAAAATCCCACAATACAGCATCAATGCTACCTACATGGTAGACCAAGAAATAGGCTACATCAAGGTGACCCGCTTCGCGGCAACTACCTACGATGAGTTCCGGAAATCGGTGGCGGACCTTCAGGCCAAGGGCATGAAGAAACTGATCATCGACTTGCAGGGCAATCCTGGCGGCTACATGGGTGCAGCGATTTACATGGTCGACGAGCTCCTTGGCGGGCGAGACCTAATTGTGTCACAGGTTGGCAAAGTAAGTCAGTACAACAACAAGGCCTATGCCTCCAAGCCGGGCATGTTTGAGGAGGGTTCGGTGATCGTATTGATCAACGAAGGCTCTGCCTCTGCTTCGGAGATTCTAGCAGGAGCGATCCAAGACAATGACCGTGGACTGATTGTTGGCAGAAGATCCTTCGGGAAAGGCTTGGTTCAAATGCCCATTGACCTATCCGATGGTGCCGAGCTGCGCTTGACGATTGCGCGCTACTTTACACCTTCAGGAAGATCCATTCAAAAGCCCTACGACAGTGACTACGAGGCCTATGAAACAGACCTCAATAACCGCTACGAGAAGGGCGAGTTTTTCTCTGCGGACAGCATACAGTTTAACGACAGCCTCAAGTACAAAACCAAAAAGGGGCGTACCGTCTATGGCGGTGGAGGCATCATGCCGGACTACTTTGTGCCGCTCGATACCACGATGAATAGTGCCTATGTCAACAAGCTCTTTTCAACGGATGCATCGCGGGAGTACTTACTCGACTATGTAAGCAAAAACAAGAGCAAATTTTCCAAGATCTCCGTCGAAGATTACTACAAGACTTTCAAGGTCAGCGATGCGATGTTGATGGACTTGGCGGACTTTGGAAAGAAAAATAAGGTGGAATTTGATGCGAAGGATTTTGCGAAGTCCAAGGAATACCTGCGCATCTTGATCAAGGCGCACCTAGGACGACAGCTTTACGACGACAGCGCCTTCTACAAGGTCATCAACGACATCAACGAGGTCTACCAGCAGGCCATCAAGCTATTTGGAGAGGCAGATAAGATCAACCTTTGAGGTCTCCAAGACCTCGAAGGTTTTGGATTGTATTTAAATCCTTCGAGGTCTAAAAAAAAACCTCAAAGGATATGCGATCTACTTCACCACGATCAATTCGGAGGTAGGCACACGGAAGCGTTCTCCGTAGATGCCTTCAGGCATTCCTTTGCCGCAGGCGATAATCATCGCGATTTCTGATCCGGCAGGGAGGTTGAGGAGCTTTTTGACCCGCTTGGAGTCAAAGCCCTCCATCGGGCAGGTGTCGTAACCCGCCGCCTTCATGCCCAGCATAAAGGTCATGCTCGCCAAAGAAGCACTCTTGTGAACGGAGATCCTCACGGCGGTTTCACTTACCTCCCGCACCATGGGTTTGCGAAGGCCTTGGCTGATGGCAATTAATTTTTTAACAACCGACCATCCCGGAAATTTGTTGTAGAGCATGGGTACCAACTTGCCGTAGTAGCGGAGGGCCAACTTTACTTTTTTATCCCCTTCCCCGGAGGAGGAAGCTGTGATAAAGTCAAAATTGGCTTTGGCATGGGCCTTCCATCGGTCGCGGCGGGTAAGTACCAGCACCAACTCCCGCGCAGTGGTGGCCGCTTTCTGTCCCATGCAGAGCTGGGCCAGGCGATCTTTTAGGGTAGAGTACTCCGGCACGCGCACAAATTGGTAGAGCTGCAGGTTGGAGCTGTTGGGCGAAAGGATGGCCGCTTCCAAGCATTTTTGAACGATGGTGCCATCAAAATTGTCGGTTTGGTCGAATACGCGCACAGATCTGCGCTGCTGTACAGTTTCAAAAAAATTCAGTTCCTGGCTCATTTGTTTCTTTTAACTTTTTTTGATTGGTAAAGATGGCCATAATTTTGAAGTTTACGTTTCAGAATTTAAACCTGATTTTGCCTATGTTTTTTACGCTCATTCGCTTGCAATACCTGAAGAGTATTCGCTCCACCAGTTTTGCGAAAAGCGCGCTCGCTACAGGTTTTTTGGTATTTGTTGCGCTGCTGCTTCTGAGCTATGTTTTTTTGGTAGGCCTATTTCTAGGGCGAATTATCGACATGCTGGCCGAGGGCAAGGAACCCATTGCCTTTCTCAATTCAGTTTTGATCTACTTTTTTCTGGGGGAGTTTATGTACCGCTACTTCGTTCAAAAGTTGCCGGTCGTGGATCTAGAAAGCTTGCTCCACCTCCCCATCGGGAAAAAGAAAATCGTATCGATCTTATTGCTGCGCTCCTTTTTGTCTCCGCTCAATGTCATCGCCCTGCTGCTCTTTTTGCCCTTTGGGGTGGAGGCCGTGCAAGAGGAATATGGGGTAATTGGGCTAGTATCTTGGTTGGGGACCCTGTTGGGAGTAAGCTGGTCCCTGCACTGGTTTATGCTCTGGTTCAAGCAGCGCTTTGAAGACAGCTTGCTGGGCCTCGGGCTGGTTTTCGTGGTGGTCCTACTTTCTGGAGGCTCCACGTACTTAGGTTGGTTTAACGTAGGAGCACTCGTTGCTCCCTTTTTTACAGCTGCTACCCAAAGCATGCTGCCTGTGGTAGGCGTACTGGGCCTGCTGCTTGCCCTGTTTGTGATTTGCTACCGGTATTATGTATCCCATGCCTACTTGGAAGAGTTGGGAGAGGAGGAATCGTACCGAGTTTCGGGTCAAAGTTTTGGCCTTTTTTCGCGTTTTGGAGTGGCTGGGGAGCTGGCCAACTTGGAGTGGAAGTTGATCCTGCGACACAAGAAAAGCCGCACCTACCTGATGCTTTCTGCCTTCTTCTTGTTGTATGGGCTGATCTTCTACACCAATCCCGCCTATCAGTCTGAATCAGGGATTTCACCCATTTACATATTCGTGGGAGTGTTCATTACAGGGATTTTCATGATCCAGTATGGGCAACTGTTCTTGAGTTGGAACTCTTCCAATTTTGATTTTTTCTTGATGCAAAAAGGAGGTTTGGAAGCCCTGGTGCGGGCTAAGTACCTGCTTTTTCTCGGAATTTCTGTGGTTTGTTTCTTGGCTTCGGTGCCCTACGTGTACTTTGGTTGGGACATCTTGCTGGTGCATGTGGCCACCTTCCTGTTTAACTGTGGGATTCTAGTGCATGTCATTCTGTATGTCGCGCTGTGGAAGCCCAAGCCCATGGACCTCAACAAAGGAGCCATGTTTAA
This sequence comes from Spirosoma fluviale, assembly GCA_945872775.1. GTDB lineage: Bacteria > Bacteroidota > Bacteroidia > Cytophagales > Cyclobacteriaceae > Algoriphagus. The sequence goes on from CAMCBC010000135.1 coordinate 3,293, forward strand.
CTACGAAGGGGTGGGGGCTGCGCAATTCCTGATCATTATCCCCTTGATGGCAGGTCCTTATTTGGTGTACCTTCCTTTTTCCTATTTAATCAACGATTACGCCGGCTTGCTAGCCTTGGGCGTCACCGGACTCGCAGGGATCCTAGCTTTTGGACCACTTTCGCGTCTCGTGACGCAACGGCTTTTGGCCAACCGATTTGAAATTTCATCTTCCTTCCGACAAGAACTATGATACAGGTATCCCAACTTAAAAAGCAGTACAAAGAAGCCGTCGTACTCGATATCCCCGAACTGGAAATTGCCAAGGGGGAGTGCTTTGGCCTAGTGGGTAACAATGGTGCTGGCAAGACTACCCTTTTCCGCATTATGCTGGACCTGGTGCGTGCTACGGCAGGTCAGGTGACCTTTCAGGGAGATGATGTGAGCAAGACCGAGAGCTGGAAGTCCCAGGTGGGTGCCTACTTGGATGAGCAGATGCTCTTGGCCTTTTTGACGCCGGACGAGTACTTTGAGACCTTGCGCAAGATCTACAACCTGTCGGAGGCAGACCTGCAGCTGCATTTGAGCAAGTTTGAGGAGCTCTTCAATGAGGAGGTCATGGGCAAAAAGAAATACATCCGCGACCTATCCAAGGGTAACTTGAAAAAGGTGGGTATTGCCGCGGCGATGCTTGGACATCCCCAGGTGGTCTTTTTGGATGAGCCTTTTGAGAACTTGGACCCGAGTTCCCAGATTCGATTGAAAAAGTTGATCCTATCCGAGTTGGCCGCTTCCAAAACCACCTTTTTGATCTCCAGCCACGACCTGAATCATGTGACCGACCTCTGCAGCCGCATTGTGCTGCTGGAAAAGGGTAAGGTGATCCGTGACTTGCGCGAGAAGGATGCGATGCTGAAGGAGCTGGAAGCGTATTTTGTGGGGTAAACTCCAGTTGGAGCGCTACCGTCAATTGCCATTAATTTTTTTATTGCAAAGTCATAAAATAAATTTTTGGTTTACTTTTGGGCATGTGGCCGCTCTTGTCAATTCTATCTTTTTTTGTAGGGGGTGTATTGCTTTTGCTCGTTTCCGTCTCCCTAGCGGATGCCAAGCGAGATCTCAAATCGAGCATCTTTTTTTTAGCGATATTGACGATATCTGGTCTCCAACGCGTCATCTTTGGCTTGTCTAGCTTTCAGGTTTTGGGACCCTTTGAAAATCCATTTGAACAATCGCTCCTATTTGCCTTTTTCATCCCTCCGATCTATTACCTTTTTTTTGAGGGACTTTTGCATCAAAAAATTTCAAGAAAAAATCTTCCGTTACACTTCGGGCTTTCTTTCCTGCTGGTGGGCCTGAGCCTAGGATTAGATTGGAACAAATCCATCAATCAAACGGTATTTTTAGTCTACTCTTCCGGATACAGTACCGGATTGATTGTATTGGTGTGGAGGTATTTGACCAAGCGGAAAAGTCAGCGGGAGCAAGTCTATTTTAAGTCCATCCGCGTTTGGGCCTACTTGATGCTGGTTGCTTTTTTATTGATTTATGGCTTTGCAAACTTTATCTACGGAAAAGCACTGGAGGACACACAAGAGAAAGTGTTGGGGGAATTCTATGGCCTCACCTCCTTTTTGTGGTTGTTTATTTGTTTTTACCTGCTGAGAAACCCGCGCATCTTGTATGGGGAGCTGCGGCTATTGGAACACATCAACGCGGTGGTGCCCGAAGAGATTGCCATCTGGAAATCCAAGAAAAAAGGGCAAACTGACCCCCAAGACGTGAACGTGGAGAAGCAGATCGCTCCTCGGGTGGAATCCCTTATTTTTTCGCTTAAATCAATGGAGCAGGCCTGGTCTGAAGAGCTGCTGGAGGTGCCCAGTCTCAAGTCCTTATCCTTTCAGTTGGACTGCCCGCAAAGCCACCTGAAGTACCTATTCAAGTACTACGGCAACTTTACTTTTGGGGAGTACGTCAATGTCCTGCGCATCAATTACGCCATTACGCTGATTCGAAAGGGCTATTTGCTGACGCACACCATCGATTCCTTGTCCAAGAAGACCTTGTTTGTAAGCGGCAATACCTTCTACCTCAATTTCAAAAAGCTGATGGGCGAGTCCCCTTCCGAATTCCATGCGCACCTGCAATTGGATAAGCGGGGGGCTGTAGAGGCCTGAGGGACTTGGCAAAAGGAACTGTGCTTCCGGGATTGTTATTTTTTCGGGCTTGATACTGCGGCAGAATCCAATCGGGCCGTCTTCTTGATGTCATTTTGAAGGCTATCAATGGACTTGAGGATAAACTTCACCTGGGCATGGGGGAGGTTGCTTTCGTCTACCAATTTTTTGACACTCTCTAAATTCTTCCAATGGTAGTTTAGCTGGGGTTCGGTAAACTTTACGGCGATGTATCTTTCTGCTGCAAAAGACATCAAGGCCAGAACGGCGATCAGGGCGAATAATTTTTTCATTCGAGTAGGATTAGTATTGGTAGTCAATAGTTATGATTAGGCTTGGACCTATAGGGCCAGAATCAAGCCAGTCTCCAAATATTTTAAAAATATGTAGAGAAACTTCACCTTCATTAAAACTATATAAATCTTCGGGATCTTGTGAAAATTGATTGCCATCAAAGGGAAAGAATTTTTTTGGTATTCTCATACCATTTAAATAAATCGTCAATTTTTCTGGATCCAAGGGCTCTTGTTCCAATACAAACACCAAATCAAATTCAGTGTCCACATCTCCATCTCGGTAGGGAACCTGATCATCGATACCTGTACCAAAAGTTGTCCAATAGGTATCAGAGTCATAATCCCAATCAATATAAAATTCTTCGGTTTTGAATCTGCCCAAAACAGAATTTCCATTTGAATCTTGTATATCCCCTCCGTCTGGCAGTTTGAATACCCCATCATTTGTAAACTGCCATTCAAAAGAATCATCATCATCGTTCCTGGTCATCAATATAAAATCAGAATTCTCCTCGGTTTCAAATCCAATTGTAGTATCGCCTTCTATTTCACCAAAAAAGGTACCATCGGGAAATATTAAAGACCCATTAATATCAAATTTCCAAGTGTTTGAAATCTCCTCATCTGCATCACCAGTTTTAATAAAAATAGATCCCTCCGAATCAACATCAGAATCATCTCCAATTCCATCAAACCCTGCAGTAGGAGAAATTGCAATAATGCCATATTTAGGATTTTCTGACATTATTCTTCCGCCCAACACAATACCATTGGAACTAAAAATGGAAAAATTTGGATCTTCTGAATCACCAAATAAACCTGGAATAGTTCCGATTCCTGTACCATCTGGAAAAGTCAAAATACCCTCCTCTCCAAATTTCCAAGTCTTTAAAATGTATTCATCCATATTTTCATCGAAGTTAGCCGTAGTAATGAAAATATTTCCTTCAGTGTCCTCTACTTCCATGAATTCTGAAAAAAACGATGTAGGAGGTGAAATCGCAATAGATGGGCCAACATCTTCATCATCTAGGTCTCCCATAAGTACTAGAGCATTTGGACTTCGAATTCGGAAAGTACCCTCGCTATCACCTAAGCGGGTATTATCTGGAAAAGTCAATGTTCCATCTGTCTCAAATATCCATTCCCAATCATCTCCATCATTTCTGACAAACAATTCAATCCCAGCCTCATAGTCTAATCTAATTCTAGATAAATCAGCGTCATCACTTGAGCTTGCTTCACTATCAATTCTAATGAAACTTTTACTATCAATATTTATCTCTTCATCGCTGTCGATGTCAATCTCTCCTTCGCTGTCAATATCAACTTCCTCTTCGCCTGTGATATAAACTATTCCATCGCTGTATATATCAATTTCATTTTCGCTGAAAATAAAAAAGCGTTCATCATTATCACCAATTTCAGAGTTGTTGGGAAAAACAAGAGTTCCTGCGGGACCGAACCTCCAGTATTTTTCTGAATTGTAAATCTTTACTTCCATGTCAATCTCATCTCCATCTTCATGGAACAGGGAAATCCCAGCTTCCTGCATGC
>CAMCBC010000136.1 GCA_945872775.1 Spirosoma fluviale
CCAACAATCCCCTGCACGGAGTCACACTAGCCGACATGATCGCTCAATTGGTCTCTTTTTACGGTTGGGAAGACCTCGGCGAACGCATTACCATCCGCTGCTTCACGCACGATCCCAGCATTGCCTCCAGCCTGAAGTTTCTCCGCAAAACTCCCTGGGCAAGGGAACGGGTAGAAGGTCTCTACCTCAAAATGTTGCGAGATGCCAAAAAGGAAGGTGGTCCTTTGGGGAATTGAGAATAGGTTAATCAATCCACGCCCCATCGGGGCAAAAGCAACTTACCCAGGGGTTTCAACCCCTGGATCAGAACAACCCCTGGACAAAAAAGCCCGTCCCGCAGAATTGCGGGACGGGCTTTTTTGTAGGGTTGGTGGTTTTTTATACATAGTTGTTGAGCATCACCGGCATCACGAGCATCAAGATATCCTCGTTGGCATCTTGGGTAGCTGGCAAGATCAAGCCTGCACGGTTTGGTGCGGAGAACTTCAAACTTACTTCCTTGCAAGAAAGGTTGTTCAACATCTCTACCAAGAACTTGGCGTTGAATCCGATTTCGATATCCTCACCCTCGTGGTCGCAAGACAAACGCTCGTTGGCTTCGTTGGAGAAGTCCAAATCTTCTGCAGAGATCATCAGCTCGCTACCGGTCAACTTCAAGCGTACCTGGTGGGTGGTCTTATTGGCGTAAATGGCGATACGACGCAAGGAACCCAAAAACTCCATTCGGTCGATGTTCATCCGGTTTGGATTTTCGGTTGGAATCACGTTTTCGTAATCTGGGAATCGCTCGTCAATCAGACGGCAGATCATCTTGATGTTGTTGAACTTGAAATAAGCATTGGACTGGTTGAACTCTACCGATACAGGCACATTCTCAGATGGCAAGGTGGACTTCAGGAGGTTCAAGGCTTTTCTTGGGATAATCAAGCTCGCTCCATTGCTGGAAGCGACATCTACTCTTCTGTAACGCACTAGACGGTGTCCATCTGTAGCCACAAAGGTAGTGTTGGTTGGACTCAAGTTGATGTATACCCCTGTCATGGCAGGACGAAGTTCGTCCGAAGAGGTAGCAAAAATCGTATTCGAAATAGCAGAAGAAAGCACTTCAGTAGACATGTCTACTGTAGTGGCATTGTTTACTGTTGGGATTTTTGGGAAGTCGGTAGCGTTTTCCCCAGCAAGTCGGTAGCGACCATTGTCAGAGCTAATCTCTACAGCATAAGTATCGTGATCGATGCTGAAGGTCACCGGCTGCTCTGGCAAGTTCTTCAAGGTCTCAATCAAAATACGCGCAGGCACTGCAATATTTCCGTCTTCCTTAGCTTCCACTTGGAGCTGGGTCATCATGGAAGTCTGCAGATCCGAAGCAGTGATGGTCAATACAGCTCCCTTGATTTCAAACAGAAAGTTTTCCAGAATAGGCACCACGGGGTTGGTGGTCACTACACCGTTGATGGCAGAAAGCTGCTTGAGCAAGGCGGAGGAAGAAACAATAAATTTCATATCGTAGGGGTGGTATAGTTTTTTTCTAGTGAGGTAAATTTAGAAATAAAATGCTAATTCAGAGGAACCTCTTCTCAATTGTAATAAAAAAGTTAAAAATACCTTACAGATTTTCTGTTTATGCCCTTCGGGAAAAACGTTTCACGCGTAGCAAGCCAATTACTCCACCCATCAGCACCAGGAAAAGCACAGGAGCTCCTACATTAATCAGCTGCCACATCGATTTTTCTTCAGCCACTTTTAACTTATCTAAAGGGCGTATCTGCAGGACCTTCGTTCGCGTGGCAATGATCCCCTCCGGGTCAGTCAAGTACTGCACCAGATTTTCCAAAAACTGCTTGTTGGCATAGGTAGTCTGCGCCAGCGGATCCTCCCCGAGTGGCAGCGGTTCCTGATTGGAGGGATTGAGTTGGCTTTGAAACAGGGAAGCATCCCCAAGCACTATTACTTTTCCATTTCCACTGTTTTTTAGTGGGGTCCCAGCAAATTCCTGAGGAACAAATCGATTTTTGAACAGAGAGGTAAACTCACCTTCCAGCAAGTAGGCAAGCGGCAGGTACTGCAACCCAAATTCAGATTCTAAGGGAGGTTCTTGGAATGCGCCTAGGCTTATCAGATGAGGCAAAGGTACAATCCGAGAACGCTCCGAACTGAAGAGCAAAGGGGTCTTTCTCACTCCATCGGCCTTCACCGTGTCGAGGCTGCTGGTATAACGGAAACTCACCTGATCCAATCCCTTGGTGATGGGATGAGGATACATGCGCCCCGCTTGAAAATAATAGGGCCAAGGCAAAGGCACAAGCTGCTCCTGATTCCCAAAATTTCCGCCCATAACCGGAATAACCCCAAAATTAAGATCTTGAATCAAGTCCTTGTTGACACGAATGCCATAGCGATACAGGAGGCGATCCAGGCTATTTTCTAGAGGCATGGCCAAGGTGCCTTCTCCCGCCAATTGTCCTAAATCCAAGCTTGTCCCTTCAGAAGCCACAATCAAATTGCCGCCTCCCATAACGTATTGATCCAAGAGGAATAGCTCCCGCTCGGAATAGGTCGTGTCTGCACCCAAACTAAAAATTGCGGCAAATGAACTCAGGTCCTCTACTTTTTTGGCCTGCTCCAAGGGAACTTTAAACACCTCGTAGCGTCCAGTGAGTGCCTCGACCATCCCAAAACCATCGTCCTCAGCCAGCTCCCCATGCCCTATGATCATCGCCAAGGCACTTTTTTGAGGGTACAATAGCTTTTGGATGGCCTGTGCTAGTTCAAACTCTAGGTTTTCAATAGAGGCATTCAAGGTTTGCTCGGCAGACATTCCCCGCTCCCCTTTCAAGATTAGAGCGCCTGTTTCGTAGGTGTCATCTGATACCAAAATCCCTGGAAAAATAAGCTGCTCTTGCTGTCCCGTGGCCTGATTAACAAAAAGGTTCGTAGGACGAATGCCATAGTCGGCTAGGGTATATATAAAGTCTTCCTTCAAGGAGTCGGTCACTTCCAGCGGGTCAAAATAGGACACTGTGATGGGCTCTGCCGAATACGCATTGAAGGTACGTACCGTCTCTTCGATGGATTTTTGAAGTCTTCGCATCCCTCCTGGAAGGTCCTCACCAGTCAATAAAATATCCACATGCAAAGGTCTGTCTATCCCTTCCAACAACTTTAGGGTAGAAGGATGTAGCGAATACCGCTTTTCTTCGGTCAGGTCAATTCGAAAACGGATCGTTTGTGCAAGGCCTACCAAGACCAACACTCCCAAGAAAAGTGCCGCAAGTGGAAATAGCCGGTATGAGCTCAATTGGTTCATTTCTTCTTCAAAATCAAAACCGTTGCACCCAGAAATACCCAAATCATCCCCAGCAGAAAAAAGATATCCCTACTGTCAATTACGCCTCTGCTCAAACTGTTGTAATGGTAACTCAAGCTGAGTTCCTCGATCCAATAGGCCCAATCCCCCGAAACCATCCCTGCCAAAGCAGTTAGCCCAAAATACAAAACGAAGCAAAGAAAGACGCCAAGGACAAAGGCCACCACCTGTTGGGAGGTCAAGGAACTCGCAAACAAGCCTACTGCGGCAAACGTGGCTCCAATCATCAGTAGCCCCAGCCAACTCCCAAAAAATCCCGCCCAATCCAAGTTGCCTGGAGGATTACCCAACAGGGAAATGGAATACGCATAACCCAAGGTGGGAAGGATAGCCATGAAAACCAATACGAGCAATGCCAGGTACTTGGCCAGTACAATTTGAGTCAAACTAAGTGGGGACGTCTGCAGCAATTCCCAGGTACCCGCCCTCCGCTCCTCAGCCAGGCTACGCATGGAGATCGCCGGAATCAAAAAAGTAAACACATAGGGAGTGTAAAGAAATAAGGATTCCAAGTCAGCATAGCCATAATCGAGCACTGAACTTTCGGGAAATACCCAAACCAGCAAGCCGATGGCAACTAAAAACAAGACCAGTACCAGGTAGCCAGTTAGGCTACCAAAAAAGGCTGTGATTTCCTTGAGAAACAAACTTTTCATTGGCCTTGGGTGATTTCTCTGAAAAGGGTTTCTAAATTTTTTGCGCCTTGGTCGAGGCGAATCAGACTAAGTTGTCGCTGGCTTACCACCTGCAAGACCGACTTTCGAGCTTCCCCTGCATCCTTGGTCAGTAGCACCAATTCCTGAGTTCCCTTAGTTCCAAAGCTAGGTACTCCGATCCCTTCAAACCAGGATAGTTCAAGCGGCTCTTCCGTTTCCAGAATCAAGGTCACTTGGCTTGTTGTAGACTTCAAGTCCGCAAGTGAGCCTGCGGATCGGATTTTACCTTGGTTGATGATGACCACATCTTGGCAGACTGCCTCCACCTCTTGCATGATGTGGGTGGAAAATATGAGTGTCTTATTCTCGGCTACCTCTAGGATCAAGTTGCGGATATCGACCAGCTGGTTGGGGTCCAAACCTGTGGTAGGCTCATCCAAAATCACCAAGGCAGGATCGTGCAAAAGTGCGCGTGCAATCCCTACCCGCTGTCGATAGCCTTTGGAGAGCTGTCCAATTTTCTTGTGTTGCTCGCTTTGAAGACCTGTTTTGCGAATCATCTCCTCTGTTCGGCGTCGAATATCGGCAGATTTCATGCCATAGATACCGCCCGAAAATTCCAAAAACTCACGAACATAGCTATCCAAATACAAGGGGTTATTTTCAGGAAGGTACCCAATTTGTGCCGCCAACTTTTTGGGATTGGCCAAGGCATTTTCTCCCAAGACCGATACCGTTCCCGAATCAGCCGCCAGGTAGCCCGTGATGATTTTCATAGTCGTGGACTTCCCTGCACCATTGGGACCCAAAAATCCCAAAATTCGCCCAGGACTTGCTGAAAAGCTCACGTCGTCCAGTGCTTTTTGAGCACCATATCGTTTGCTGAGCTGAGAAACCTGAAGAGACATGCGTTGGGGCGATTCAATACATCGAGTACCTACAAAAATACAGATTGCCCTTAGAACGACAAGGTTGTTTTTTTAGGTATGCTGCACTCTATTTTTTTCCTTTTGGACGGAGTGGACGGCATTCCACATCGACCACAAAATAGTTGGGATGGGTCTCCAAGGTTTGTACAATCGTCAGGGCTACATCCGCAGGCTGCATCATGTTTTCGTGTGCATCCATCCCCGGAATGGCATCAAAGAAGTTTGTCTGAATGGATCCCGGATAGATCGTCGACACCTTAATTCCAAAGTCACGAAGCTCCATGTACAAGGAATGGGAGATGCCGCGGACGGCATGTTTGGAGCCCACATAGCCCGCAAAATTATTTACCCCATTGAGTCCAGCGATGGAGGCTACATTGATGATGTGTCCTTCATCGGCTAGTTTCATTGCAGGAATGATGCGCTTAGTCACGTAGAAAATCCCGTGGACATTGGTGTCAAACATGGATTTCCAGTCTGCCGTACTCATGGTTTCTAGTGGTCCGGCAACTCCAAATCCAGCATTGTTGATCAGAATACGGATGTCCGCACCAAGGCGGGCAACGGTGGCTTGGTAGGCTTGTTCGACTTGCGCCTCTACTGCCACATCACAGGAGAAAAAATGAAAATTGGGATGGGTGTAAGAAGGTTGGTTTCTTCCCCAGCCCGCCACGACGGCGCCTTTTTCGAGTAGCAATTTGACCACCTCAAGGCCCAGACCCTTGCTTACGCCAGTGACCACCGCCAGCTTCTGATTCAATTCCATATCGAGTTAATGTTTACGTATTAAAGCCAATTCCAACCAAAAAGTTCTCCAATTCTAGGCTTTATCCAAAAATTCATGGAATTTACAGCTTCTGAATTTAATTTGAGCATCATCTAGACGAATACCTTCTCAACACATTCTATGAAAAAAATACTCCTTCCCCTTCTACTGCTGAGCAGTACCGCAATTGCCCAAAGCAAACTTCGCCCCAGCATTGACCAGCAGGCTGCAGCCATTGAAAGCAAAGTCATCGACTGGAGACGTGACATCCACCAGCACCCTGAGCTAGGCAACGAGGAAACGCGTACCGCTAAAAAGGTAGCGGACCACTTGCGTGCCTTGGGCATTGAAGTGCAAGAAGGCGTAGCCACCACTGGGGTAGTTGGTATTTTACGTGGGGGTAAGCCCGGTCCGATGGTCGCTCTTCGTGCCGACATGGATGCACTTCCTGTGACTGAGCGCGTGGACTTGCCTTTCAAATCTAATGTCACTACCACCTACAACGGACAGCAAACCGGTGTGATGCATGCTTGCGGGCACGATACCCACGTGGCCATCTTGATGGGAGTGGCCGAGGTACTTGCTGGCATGAAAGCACAGCTAGAAGGCTCCGTAAAATTTATTTTTCAGCCCGCTGAGGAAGGAATTTACATCCCTGGCGTCACTTCTTGGGGTGCCAAGCAAATGGTGGCAGAAGGCGTGATGAAAGACGTAGATGCCATCTTTGGCCTTCACATTTCTGCACAAACTGAAGTAGGTAAAATTGGCTACCGCTCCGGCCCAGCGCAGGCGGCAGTGGACAACCTGGAAATCAGCGTGCACGGTACACAAGCACACGGCGCATCCCCTTGGTTTGGGGTAGATCCCATAGTTACCGCTTCGCAGATCGTCACAGGCCTACAAACCATACTTTCCCGTAGCGTCAACGTAACCCAAAATCCTGCGGTAGTGACCGTAGGTGCCATTCATGGAGGTATTCGCCACAACATCATTCCAGAAAAAGTCGAAATGATCGGTACGATCCGCACCTTTGGAGATCAGCAGCAGGAGCTGGTCCACCGACGCATCACCGAGATCGCAACGAACATCGCGGAAAGCGCGGGTGCGCGAGCAGAAGTAAACATTACCAAGCTTTATCCTTCTACGGTCAATGACCCTACCTTAACAGCCAAGATGGTTTCCACCTTGGAAGCTGCTGCAGGCAAGGCCAATGTACAGGTCAACCCTCCGGTAACGGGAGCAGAAGATTTCAGTTTCTACCAGCGCGAAAAGCCGGGATTATTTATTGGGTTGGGCGGCATGAAAAAAGGAGCTGATCCGACCAAAACTCCTTCACACCACACCCCTGATTTCTACTTGGACGAGAGTGGATTTGTATTGGGTGTACGTGTGATGAGCTACTTTGTAGTGGATTACATGGGCATGAAGAAGTAATTCCTGTCAACGTTCTACATTACACCTCCCAAAGGCATTTGGGAGGTTTTTTATGCATTTACTTACCTTAAATGGAAGCTGGGAAAAACGTTGAGGTAGCAAGTCTGGCTACTGTTTGAAAGTACAAGCTAAATCCAATAA
>CAMCBC010000137.1 GCA_945872775.1 Spirosoma fluviale
CTGGTAACTCTTCACCCGTGATAGCCGCTCAATTTTTACCAAATGACGCAGCAAAATCTTCATCCCCTCCAACAACAGCTCTAAATAATAGGCAGCCCCTTTTTCCAAGCGTTCCAGTAAGCGCTCCTCTTCCTTATTCTGAATCAAAAACTGCAACTGCTGACGGAATTTACGGGTGTTTTCCCGCTCCACATCCAGAAGTCGGTATAAGGCTGGTAGGTCTGCCTGCATCGCTTCGTCTTCAAACTCAAGGGAGGAATCCTGATCTTTTTGAAATTGGATCAGTGCCCCGATCAAACTATCCAACTCAAAGGTTCGCTCCACCAATTGGAACAAATACTGTTGCTGGTGTACCTGAAGGAGCTCCGATAAGTCCTGCTGACTGGACTTTTCTTGCGTAAATCCAACCACTTTTGCGTCCGAAAAAATCACCTCGGTTTGAATGCGCGTGCGCAAAATCAATCCCTCTAAGCTCCTAAGCCTACTGAGTGCCACATACACCTGCCCCGGCGCAAAAGCCTGACCTACATCTACAATGGCTTTATCAAAGGTAAGCCCCTGACTTTTGTGCACGGTCACCGCCCAAGCCAGCTTGATGGGGTATTGGGAGAAAGTTCCGATGACTTCCTCTTCTAGCTCTTTGGTCTCCGCGTGAAGCTGGTAGCGTTTATTCTCCCACAACTCCTTTTTCAAAACATACCTATCGGCACTATCATCTAGGTGTACCTCCACCTCATCAGGAGCCAAATTAATTACGGTAGCCAATTTTCCATTGTAATAGGACCCATTGCCTGAGGAATCATTCTTGATAAACATCACACGAGAACCCACCTTGAGCTCCAAGATGGGAGGCAGTGGAAACATACTTTCAGGAAATTCACGATCTAAATCTGCATCGTAAAAAAAGGAAGGGCTAGCCAAGCTTCGCAGCTCCCGCAAATTCAGTTCGTCTGCCTTGTAATTGTGTGTCGTCAGCGTGATGCAAGGCATCAGCTCCTGAATCTCATCCAAGGTTTTATACTGTTGGTTGAGCCGGCGCACGTCCTCTGGGGTAGATTTATTGTCCCGCAGGTTATTCAAAATGCGAATAAAGGTTTCGTCTTGCTGCCGGAAAATCTTGTCCAACTCCAAGTACACCATTCCTGATTGCTGCAAAGCTTTGGCTTCGAAAAAATGCATAGAGTTGTAAAATCGGCTCAAAATTGTCCATTCTTCGTCCTTGACCACGGGAGGCAATTGGTATAAATCCCCAATCAATAGCACCTGAACTCCCCCAAAAGGAACCTGATAGTTGCCCTTCACACTTCGCATACGGTGATCAATCGCATCCAAAATATCAGCTCGTAGCATACTGACTTCATCAATCACCAGCAGGTCAATGGCTTTAAGCACCTTTCTTCTAACCTGATTCAAGGGGTGCCGTCGTACCAAGGTTTGCTGGGTAAAAAACCCTTGCCGATCCGTGAAATTTCCCTCTGGCTCACGCGTAGGCAAAAAGGACCCAAAGGGAAACAAAAATTGGGAATGAATTGTCACTCCCTTTGCATTGAGGGCAGCGATGCCCGTTGGGGCTAAAATGACATAGCGTTTGTGTGTACGCGCCGCAAGGTCTCGAAGAAAAGTTGTTTTTCCTGTACCCGCTTTACCCGTCAAAAAAATTGGAGCTCCCGTCGTATTTACAAATCTCGCGGCTAGCTCCAGTCGGTCCGTAGAACTGTTCATTCCACTAAATTAGTTTTTTGTTGCTTACCTTGAGGAGCCTTAGTAAATATTACTAAAAATTTCAGTGGCACGAAGTATAAGGTACCAAGTACGAAGTACAAGGTATTAAGTATATGTACCAAGGACGAAGTACAAGGTACCAAGTAGCATCAAAAGCCTATCTGCGGCAGGTAGGCAGAATGCTGCTCCATACTTTGTACTTCGTACTTCGTACTTGGTACTATTTTTTAAACACGGACCTTCGTCGTCCCTCCACCCTTCAAGGTAATCTCCACGGGTGCATTGGTTTTCCAGTGTCCTCCCGTAAAGTCAGGAATATCGATGGAATTGGAACGGTTGGCTACAGACCACTCACTCATCGGGGTGATACAACTCCACAAGGCAGCATCGTATACATCTTGATCCAAAGGAAGTCCATTGCGCAAGCAATCGATTAGCCTCCAGTCCATCATGAAATCCATGCCCCCATGGCCACCAATCTGCTTGGCGAGTTCACCGACCTTTTGAACAATCTCCGGAGTGTATTTTTCTTTGAGCGCCTTCATCTCCTCTTCTTTCATCCAGCTATGGCCTTTGGCCACTTTTTGCTCAGGGTACTTTTGTGCATATCCCTCCGTACCACTTACCACATGCAATCGTGAATAAGGTCTTGGAGAGGTTACATCGTGCTGAATCACAATGCTTTTTCCAAGCTTGGTTTTCACGATGGTGGTATTCATATTGCCTCGATAGGTCTTTGCCGCATAGCTGTTCCAGAAGGAATCCTGTGCTGCCAGTTCCTGGGCTTTTTTCTGCATCTGAAAATCATTCGAGGACAAAGACGTCAAGTAATCCATCTGATCTCCGCGATTGATATTGAGAAGCTGGCAGATCGGACCCAAACCATGTGTTGGGTACAAATTTCCATTTCGGAAGTTCTCCTCTAGCCTCCACATGCCCTGATACCCTTTGTCCTTGTCAAAGTTGAGCCATAGCAAATCGTGGATGTAAGCACCCTCAACGTGCACTACCTCTCCAAAAAAGCCCTCACGCGCCATCTTCAAGGTCATCAACTCAAAGAAATCGTAGCAGCAATTCTCGAGCTGCATGCAATGCTTTTTGGTGCGCTCGGAAGTTTCTACCAGCTGCCAGCACTCCTCTAACGCGCGCGCTGCAGGCACTTCCACCGCTGCATGCTTACCTGATTCCATGGCATATACCGCCATTGGGGTATGCCATTCCCAAGGTGTGGCAATGTAAATCAAATCCAAATCGGGGCGCTCACACATTTTTTTCCAGGCATAAGGCGTACCCGAATACCCTTCCGGACGGTGGATCGTTCCTTCCAATGATTTTTTGGCTTCTTCCACTCGCTCTGGAAGTAAGTCACATAGTGCCTTGATTTCTACTCCTTCTATTTTGCTCAGGCGATCTACCGCTCCAGGTCCTCGCATACCCAAACCCACTATTCCTACCCGTACCACATTCAATTTGGGTGCAGCAAAGCCAGACATATTGAAGGACTGCATTCGGGAGGTTCCGTATGCCGCCTCCAAAGGCAAAACTTTCATGGAGTCTGCCAAGGTGCTTCCTGCACCAAATAATCCTAGGCCTGCGAGCCCTGTGGTCTTTAAAAATTCTCTTCTTCGATTCATGGAGTTGTGCTTTTTTGGGTTTTGCTTCCCCTAGTTACTAAAAAATCAAAAAAAGTCCGTACCGCCAATCCAAAAAAAGGAAGTTGACGACTATTTCTGTGAAATAGCAGAGGTGCGGATATTTTCCAAATTGATTTCTGAAAGCTTCACCAAAGACCCAGTCTCATACAAGGCCTGCATGGAATCCAATGGGGTTTCTTTATTCGCTGCCTTCAAATTGTTGTAGTCTTGAAATCGGATACCACCCAGTTCTCGGGTCGCCCGCACGTCTCGCATGCGCACTCCTCCCCCATCGGTATGGTAACTGTAGGCCATGTAATCCATGTGCGAATCGTCTACCCCAAACCAGTACAAGAACTCATCTTCAAAGTGATCTCCGCCTCCCTCTGCTTGAAAAGTCACCTTGACCTGATGGTACTCTTTCCCCTTAATCGTGGTTTTTCCAAGGTAGGTTTTGATGGCTGCCGCATCATTCAATCCATAAGGCAAAAAAGCAAAATAGGCCACTGAATTGACCGAGCGTGAAAATGCACCAATCCGTTCTTCGGTCAGGGTATCGATCAATACCCCATTTACTTTTCGTGTAAATCCCGCATTATTCAAAACATCGACTACCTGACCCGTGGAGTCGGTAAACTCCCTGCTGTATTCAAAAGCGGTTGGGGTCTTGACAATCGAGTAGTGTGTCCCTCTGAAATCAAAAGTGATGGCTGTTTTTTCATAAAGTGCTCCCCCATAGGCATCGTTAGCTGCATCGACGATCTTCTCTGCCTCTGTTCTGGAATCGCAAGAAATTCCAAAAACGCTAAACGACAGTACCACGAAACTGAATGCTAAAATTTTCATAACCGTATTTTTTACAAGATAAATTGTGCCTCTTTAAATCAAATCCAATTGCTAGAAATTAATACTGCAACTCATAGTTGGAATAGCGGTACTCCGCACGAAGAAACAAACGATTCCCCGCCTCATCTACCCGCCAACTTTCGCGGGTGCCATGAAATATCATTTTCTGCACCTGCTCACTGGATAAATCATAAATTCTACTCCGGTGATCTTTAAGCTGCACTTCATTGCCCAGCATCTCAAAGCTTTTGGAGTCAAAATAGTACCACCAGGTATCTGCATCTGGACCATAATCCACACGGATGGACGCCACTTCTGTGCCATTTTCAAGGGTCTTTTTTCCCTCGTAAATTAGTTTCCCGCCCTTGTCGAGCAACTTCCATGGTTGTGCCACTGTGTAAAATGCTGCATCAAAATCCTTCTTTTTTGCGGCTAAAAAATCAGGGTTCAAGACCTCATTCTCCCCCATTTGGTATCGGAAGGTGACTCCATCCCAACTCATCCAATGTACAATGCTGTCCTTCGTCCAGCTGATTTTCCCCTCAAAACGTGGAGCAAATCGAAACTCATGCCACTGCTCCAATTCGGATTCGATATTCCCCGCTGAATCCAACATCCGGGTCCACTTGCGGAATTTGATTCCTTTCAAGTTCTCCCAACCTTCCTTGCCTCCATGAGCTGCTATGGACTTGTCCAAAAGATCCATCGCCTGTTGCTCTGGACTAGGGGTACAAGCCATTCCAAAAAGTACTAAAATGAAAAATAAAGCTGCGTTTTTCATGTTTCTAAGTTAGGAGTTCTTTGCTTCCGAAAATAGTCCACATACAGACCTAAAAGAACCAAGCCATATTCCAGCATCAAAAATAGCGCTTGCTCCTGCACAGGATTTTGGCTGTAGGCCTGGTAGGAAAAAATCGCTCCAAAAGACCAAAGCAAAAAGGTCCATTGCCTCGTCAATACCGATAAGCCCAAACCGGGCAACAGGTACCAAGGATGGACTACCGGCTGCAAGATAAAGTACAACAAATACAGTTGCACCCAAAGGCCAATCATCCCTTCAAAGGTAGCCTGAGAACGCTTCCAGGACATCCAAATCACCCCTGCAACAGTAATTGCTGTGCCAAGTTTAGTCAGGATACCGATGGTATTGTAACCCACCAACCAATTGCCCACTTCCCGAAGCAGGTAGTACATCGAAGCATTAAACTCAAATTTCCCTTGATACAGCTGCAAGCTTTGAAAGAAATTTTGCCATGAACCACCAAGTGCTAGAGGTAAAAAGCAAAGTAGCCCTGTCGCAATTGCCATTCCCCAAAAACCAAAGGATTTCCGTGTCTGCTTCCAAAACAAGAATGCAGGTGCAAAAAGCAAGGGAAGCAATTTCATGCCAACGGCCAGCCCCCAGAATATTCCCGAGAACCCAAGCTTCTGCCGCGACATGGCAGCAAGAGATGTTACTAGGTAAAATAGAACCAGCCCTTCAAAATGAAGATTTCCTACCACCTCCAGGATGACAAGGGGATTTAACCAGTAGAAAATGATCTGCTTTTGAGGAAGGTCAAACCTTGCCAAAAGCCAGCAAAGCAAAAGAAACACCCCAACTTCCCCGAATAAAAGTAGAAAGCGAAGTGCCAAATAGCCTTTTTCAAGTTGGCCCTGAGCAAACTGAGCTGCTCCCCAAAATAGCAACTGATTCAGGGGAGTATAAACGGAATAATAATGCGGCGAATTCAATTCCCCGAAAAGTTGGGTCAGGTAAACCGCTTCCCCTGCGCCTTCCTGCTCTTGTACCTGCGCCGGCGTCATCTGGTAAGGATTCTGACCTTGACGCAAAAGCTCTCCATCCCACAAAAAACGAATGCCGTCCTCAGACCATTGCGGAGCAAAAAAGAAGATAGAAACCCGAAAGAATACCCCAACACCCAAAAGCCACCAGAAACTAAACTTGCTTTCAGATAAAAAATAGCAGCCCAGCATTCCCCCAAAAGCTGCTGCAAAAAGGACAAAAGTCAGGGGGAAATTTTCTCTTGGCACTTGCGCCAACAAAACCAGCGCAGTTCCTAGTAGAAGTAGCGAAGCAACTTTTAGTACTGATTTAAATCGAGTGCTCAAAGTCCCAATTCCTTGCGAAGGGATTCATACACCTTCTCATTTTGCTTCCAATACGGCAACTGTCTCAAGTGAATGCGCGTAGCCGTAGTCACTTCTTGCTGTCCATTTGCCTTGGTCCAAGTTTCCGTAAAGCCCGTAATTTCGAAGGGAAATAGCTGCTGGTAACGGATTGAGATTTTTCTTCCAATTTCTTCATATACCACGGTCAATTCAGCTTGATCAGAACCCAATGCTTTTCTTGAAACAGTTGCCTGCTCACCTTTCAAAGGAATATGGGCAAAGCGCTGAAATATAAGGCTCGGAATTAGGGTCACATTGCCAAGGGGAACCAAATTGGGGTTCAAGCGGAGCAGCGTAAACAGCTCTTCTTCCGTTTTGCCATCTACCTTGGACTCCAAATCCCCCTCGGATTCAAAATAAGAAAATTGCTTGGCCGTATATTTTCCGTTTTTGTAATTGAGCTGCATAAAGGATTGCCCACACCACTCGGTCACCGATGCCGTCAACTTGGGCGCTGGGCTTTCCTCGTAAACGGGTGTAAAGACCGATAGCATGGTATGGTAAGGATATACACCCGTCACAAACTCCCGGGTCATATTCAACTTCAATACCTTTTGTGCATCGGAAGATCTATCCTCAGGCGCATCCAACTTCACCTGCTTACTTTTTGAAAAATCTTCCGTGACAAATATCATTACCGCCTTTCCCTGACGCAGCTCCCCATACCGGCTTTGCTGCAAATCAAATACATTGACTTCGGCAGTTCCTTTGTACCAGTAACTTGCAAACTGAGTTTCAACTACCCCTTCTCGACCTTCTGGAGCACAAGCAACGAAAGCTACTCCAACCAAAAGAAGCGCGAAAAACACGAAAGGCTTTAGTCTTATTTTTTTTTGCATGGATATGGAATTTAAACGACTTGAATGCGATTGCCGAAAAGGGCGCCAATACTTAAATA
>CAMCBC010000138.1 GCA_945872775.1 Spirosoma fluviale
ACTGGAGATGATTGCGATCCGTTGAATTACGCGGGGTAGGAGAAATGTGGCATTCTTCCCGATCCAACCCTCTTGCGTAAGTCTAGAGATCGTTTCTTGGCGAATCCGTGCCCGCTCACCCAAGGAAAAAGAAGGGTCAATGTCTTTGACATTCAAACTCAATCCATAGACCGGATGGTAGGTCACGCTCACCTGAGCAAGTACCTTCATTCCATTCTTGAGGGAGGTGCCTGTGACGGCTTCAAATTTGGCGGCTACACTGCGGTTGGTAAACTGCCATAGGTTGGCGCGAATCTTTGCTTGAACTTGGTTTCCCTGTTTCTCCACCAACTCAAAGTACACATGTCCTTGCGGTGCTTGTCTAAAATCCGATAGCTCGCCCACCACCCACACCAAGGGTTCAAGTTCTTTTTCAAGTACTTGCTGTATGTGCGTGGTGAGTTGTAAAACGGATAGGGCTTGCATGGTCTAGTGCGGCTTTGCCAAGCGGATTTTCTCACTCAAGCCTTGGCTAGCGCGCAACAAGGGTAGTCGAACTTGGTCCGTTTGAATGATTCCTTGATGCAGCAGTAGATTTTTTAGACCCACCGGATTTCCTTCTTCATACATCAATCCATTCAACTTTAAGATTGAAAATCCTGCTTGAAGGGAGGAAGTTTCATCTCCTTCCATCAGGGTTTTGAAGGTAGCGGGGATGGCATTGGCCAAGACAGAGATCACTCCACTTCCGCCGATGCTTTGTATGGGTTTGGTGAGGAGATCATCCCCAGAGAGGAGCA
The DNA here is from genome assembly GCA_945872775.1 of Spirosoma fluviale. Taxonomy (GTDB): domain Bacteria; phylum Bacteroidota; class Bacteroidia; order Cytophagales; family Cyclobacteriaceae; genus Algoriphagus. The sequence continues at coordinate 780 of CAMCBC010000138.1, forward strand.
AGAAATCTTTTGGCATAGCGGCGGCGATACTCATGCACTGCTCTAAGTTGCCGCTTGCCTCTTTGATGCCTACGATATTCGGATGGTGGGAAAGGGTAAGCGTGGTGCTAGCGCTCATGTTGGACATGGTTCGTCCCGGAATGTTGTACAGTACCAGTGGTGCTGGAGATGCATCTGCCAAGGCACGGTAATGGGCGATGATTCCTTCTTGAGTAGGTTTGTTGTAATAGGGACTTACGGATAAAATTCCTGCGACTCCATAAAAGTCGGTTTGTTCGATTTCGTCTAGTAGTTTCTGCGTAGCATTACCTCCAAGACCAAGCATGAGAGGAACGCGTCCCTTGTTGTACTCCACTGCCGCTTTGAGCACTTGGGCCTTTTCTGAGGTGGTGAGCGTTGCTGACTCACCCGTAGTACCAAGTACGACCAAGTAGTCCACCCCGCCGTCGATGACATGGTCGATTAAGCGCTTTAAACTATCGAAATCGATACTGTGATCTTCCTGAAATGGGGTGACTAAAGCAACTCCTATACCTTTGAATGCGTTCATGTGGAAGTTTTTAAACCAAAAACAAATATAGGGTCTTGGCTTGGTTTTTAGCGAAAAGGCCACGTAAATACGGCTGCAAGTGAAACGTAAATGCAAACCATGTAACCTTAAATCGTCAGTGCTTGTTTGGCCTTAGTTCTGAAAAGAAGTGCAGGATTTAACAGTAAACTTGCATCCTGGAGACCAAACTCAAAGTGCTGGTTTTTTCGAATTTGAAATACTGCATAAAAAAGAAGTATTTTAGGGTAAATTTATAGCCGTATCCTCATTTTTCTTTCAGTGGAACTTGTAATCATCCTTTTGCTTGTGGTCTTAAATGGCGTCTTTGCCATGGCAGAACTATCCCTTGTTTCTTCTCGGAAGTTCAAATTAGAGAGCCTAAAAAAGCAACGAAAATTAGGTGCAAAAGAAGCTTTGGCTCTTTCGGAGAATCCAACTAAATTCATGTCTACGGTCCAAATAGGCATTACGCTTATCGGTGTTTTGTTGGGGGTATATGGGGGCAAAAACATCACGGATGACCTGGAATCCATGCTTTTCCAGATTCCTTTTTTGCATCATTATGCGAATACCCTGGCCGTCGGCCTAGTCGTGGTGCTGATTACTTACCTGTCCATTGTTCTGGGAGAATTGTTTCCCAAAAGACTGGGCATGACTTTTCCAGAGCAGATAGCCTTGCGCGTGGCCAAACCCATGGTTTGGTTGTCCAAATTGACCAGCCCCTTTGTTTGGCTTTTGACCGTTTCCAATGATTTTTTACTATGGGTTTTTCAAATCAAGCGTTCATCTGATAGTAAAATCTCCGAGGAAGAGTTGAAGGCACTCATCAAAGAAAGTGCAGAGGGAGGCGAAATCATGGATATTGAACAGGATATCGTGGAGCGTGTTTTTGAGTTGGGTGATCGACGGATCAATACCTTGCTTACCCATCGAAGTGAATTGGTCTTTTTCAATACCACGGATACCGAGGAGGTAGTCCGATTGAAAATCAGTGAGGAAAAACATTCCGCCTATCCGCTTTGCAAGGAGGGGGATTTGGATCAAATCGTCGGAATGGTGTTGGTGAAGGACCTCTTCGATTCCAGCCTTCAGGAAGGATTTGATTTGAAAAAAATTGCAAAAGCCCCACTATTTTTGAACGAAAGCATGTTTGCTTACCAAGCTCTCGAATCCTTTAAGGCGCATCGCCTGCATTACGGATTAGTCATCGATGAGTACGGCGTCACGGTGGGCATGGTGACAATGGATGACGTGGTAGACGCACTCGTAGGAGAGTCCACGGAAATGGACCAAACGGATTACGAAATCGTAGAGCGGGAAGATGGTTCCTGGTTGATCGATGGACAGTATTCCTTGATCGATTTCGAAAAGTACTTCGACTTTGAAATCTCTTACCAAAACAAAAATTTCACCACGTTGGCAGGCTTAATCCTACATCAAAGTGGATCTATTCCGAATGTGGGTGATACCGTTGTCGTAGAAAAACTACGACTTGAGGTAATTGACAAGGATGGACAGCGGATCGACAAGGTGCTTGTAAGTAGGATTTAAGGCACACTTCTTCTGTGTCTACAGCATCCCAAGCATCTTGCCTCTTCTTTGGATTTAGGATTGTACCAGTTTCAAAAACTCTTCTTCCGATAACAAAGGAATGCCCAACTTCTGAGCCTTTTCTTTTTTGCTTGGACCCATCTCTTCACCTTCGATGATGAAGTCAAGGTTTTTGGAAACCGAACTCAGGTATTGTCCTCCATGGGCTTGTACAAAAGTGACAATCTCATCCCGTTTGAAGTGATTCAATTTCCCTGAGGCCAAGATTCTTTTACCCTCCAGCGCATTGCCGAGCGCCACAATTTCTCCTCCCTGCATTTCAAAATTCAAGCCCTGTGCTTTCAATTGGGCGATGATGTCAAGGTTAGTTGGCTGGGCAAAAAACTCTTGGAGGCTTTGTACTAGGGTTTCACCAACGCCATTGATTTCTAGCAATTCTTCCGAAGTGGCGGCTTGAAGTTTCTCAAGGTTCCCAAAATGCTTCGCAAGGAGCTGCGCCGTGTTTTCGCCGATATTTCGGATGCCTAGGGCAAAAAGCACTTTATCAAAATCCTGGGATTTGGAAGCGAAGATCCCTTCCATCATGTTGCTGATGACGCCTTCTTGGAAGGTGTTCGCTTTGAGTTTTTTGATTCGTTCTTGAAGTTCGTCAGGCAAGTTGAGCTGGAGCTCGAGGAGGATGGTATGGATAGTGCCCTGCTTTTTGCTGGCTTCCAAGATCTGTTCAAACTCCACCCTGCGTCCTAGAAATATTTCCAAAACCACCGCCACTGGGATGTAGTCCTCCACCTTCATCAATTCCACATGCGTGGCCAGGTTCTGCAGTAAAAAGTCAACCATTCCTACATTGGAAGGTACTTTTTTCTTCCAAGCTTTCAGTTGCGCCTGAAAAGCGCGGATCCGATCCCGAAGTGGGAGATGGGTATTTTCTAGGAGGAAATCTTGGATTTGCTTCAAAGAAATTCCCTCAGTGAGCGCAAACAAAACTTTGTCCAAGGAGATGTACAACAATCCATTGACTTCCCGTTCGTATTGGTCTTGGCTCATCTCTAGCCCGAGGAGTTCCTGTTGCTTGCTGTCCAAACTGTAGATATCCGCATAATTGCGAATGAATCCTTGGTCGATCAATGCACGAATTCGTTCCGTACCCATAGAATCAATGTCCATGGCTCGTTTGCTAACAAAATGTTCGATTCGCCCAAGGATCTGTGGAGGACATGCAGCGGCATTTGGGCAATAGTGTTTGGCTTCCCCTTCTTTCCGTTCTAAGGTACTTCCGCATTCCGGGCAACGGCTGATGTAGGTGATTGCCAAAGCTCCGGTTCTTCGCTTTTCGGGGTTAACTGCAGTGATTTTCGGGATGATTTCTCCTCCCTTTTCTACGGATACAAAATCACCTACATGGAGATCTAGCCGCTCGATTTCATTCGCATTGTGCAAGGAAGCACGCTTGACGGTGGTACCCGCAAGTTGTACCGGTGCCAGATTGGCCACAGGCGTGATGGCCCCAGTTCGCCCCACTTGGTAGGTAATGGAGAGCAATTCTGTTTCCGCACTTTCTGCTTTGTATTTGTAGGCAATCGCCCAGCGTGGATTTTTTGCTGTAAAGCCAAGCTCTTCGCGTTGCTGGTAGTCGTTGATTTTGATCACGACCCCATCCGTGTCTAGGGGCAATTCAAATCGTTTTTCCCTCCAAGATTCAATGTAGGCGAATACTTCTTCGATGGTTTTTGCCTGTTGGTAGGTAGGGGACACGTTGAATCCCCAGGTTTCCAACAGGTGAATCGCCTGATCGTGTTGATTTACTTCCAAGTCATCTCCCAGCAGCTGGTAGAAATAACAGTTGAGCCTACGCTTGGCCACCACGCTGCTGTCCTGCATTTTGAGAGTGCCTGAAGCCGCATTTCGTGGGTTGGCGAGCAGTGCATCACCTTTGGCTTCCCGCTCCGCATTAATTTTTTCAAATTCCTTGAGGGGTAAAAAAATCTCACCCCGAACCTCAAAGCGGCTTGGAATGGATGCTCCCTGTACCTGCAAAGGGATGTTTCGGATGGTCTTCACATTTGCAGTGACATCGTCTCCTTTGGTGCCATCGCCACGGGTTACCGCCCGTACAAGCTGTCCATTTTCGTAGACGAGAGAGATGGCGACTCCGTCAAACTTCATTTCACAGAAGTATTCGTAATTGGTATCGCCCAAACCTTTGACAATGCGCTCATCAAAAGCGGTTAATTCCTCTGCCGAGTAGGTATTGCCCAAGGACAGCATGCGTGACTCGTGCGCAACTGTTTGAAATTCTTTGGTGATGGTGCCTCCCACGCGCTGGCTAGGACTATCGGACTGAAGTAAGTCGGGAAAGGCTTTTTCCAAACGGATCAACTCTTCTAGCAATAGATCAAATTCGTAATCAGAGATTTCTGTACGGCTTTCTTGGTAGTACAGCTGGTTGTGGTAATTGAGCTGTTGGGTGAGTTCTTGGATCCGAGTTGCGGCTTCAGCGTGGGTCATGCAAGGCTAAAATTTCTACCCTAAAAATAAGGGTTAAGGCTCAAGAAATTGCGCTTTGAAGTGAATTATGACTTCATTTTTTTGAGTGAATTCCGAAATCACCATGAATTGCGGTTGTATGGATTTTATAGCATGCTTGGCTTACAGGCTTCCCTTGAATTTTCTATCTTTGTGCTTTAGTTTCAGAAAAAGCAGTTGTTTTTTCTAGGAGCAATACGATACCCACATGAGCGACACCAATTTTAAACGCTACACTGTTACCTCAGCTTTGCCTTATGCAAATGGACCACTTCACATTGGTCACCTGGCAGGCTGCTACATTCCGTCTGACATTTATGTACGCTACTTGCGGTCCCAAGGCAGGGATGTCGCCTACATTTGTGGCTCCGATGAGCATGGCGTAGCGATTACCATCAAAGCAGCCAAGGAAGGCAAGACGCCTCAGCAGGTTGTGGATCATTACCATGAGATGATGAAGGGGAGCTTTGAGAAGTTTGGGATTAGCTTCAACCATTATTCCCGAACTTCTGCGCACATCCATCACGAGACGGCACAAGAGTTTTTTACAAATCTGTACCAGAAAGGAGAATTTTTAGAGCAAACTACCGCTCAATACTACGATGAGGAGGCAGATCAGTTTCTTGCTGATCGCTACATCGAAGGCACTTGCCCTAAATGCAGCAACGAGCATGCATATGGGGATCAGGGTGAGAAATGTGGGACTTCGCTTAGTCCCACCGATTTGATCAATCCCAAGTCCAAATAGAGTGGCCGAACTCCCATCCTGAAGGATACTACCCATTGGTTTTTGGACTTGGCTCGCTACCAGGATTTTTTGAAAAAATGGGTTTTAGAGGAGCATGGGAATGATTGGAAAAACAATGTGCTTGGTCAATGCCGCTCTTGGCTAGAGGCAGGAGATGGGCTCCAAGCTAGATCCATGACTCGAGATTTGGATTGGGGTATTCCAGTTCCACTTCCCACTGCCAAAGGAAAAGTATTGTATGTTTGGTTTGATGCCCCTATCGGCTACATTTCTGCTACCAAAGAGTGGGCAAAAGAGAAAGGAATTGATTGGGAGCCTTACTGGAAAGATAAGGACACCAAATTAGTCCACTTTATTGGTAAGGATAACATTGTATTTCACTGCATCATTTTCCCGGCCATCTTAAAAACCCATGGAGGATATGTTCTTCCGGACAATGTGCCTGCCAATGAGTTTTTAAATTTGGAAGGAGACAAGATCTCTACTTCCCGAAATTGGGCCGTCTGGCTTCATGAGTACTTGGAAGAATTTCCAGGGCAGCAGGATTTACTTCGGTATGTGCTAACTGCCAATGCTCCAGAGACGAAGGACAATGATTTTACTTGGAAGGATTTTCAAACCAGAACCAATTCGGAGTTGGTGGCCATCTATGGCAATTTTGTGAATCGGGCTGTGGTACTCACCCAAAAGTTTTTTGATGGGATTGTGCCTGCTCGAGGAGAATTGCGGGGAATTGATCAGGAGGTTCTCCAGGAGCTTGAAGGTTTTCCAGAAAAAATCGCGGCTTCAATTGAGCGCTTCCGATTCAGAGAAGCGCAGGGCTTGATGATGGATTTGGCCCGAATGGGAAATAAATACTTGGCGGATACCGAGCCTTGGAAAGAGGTCAAAACAGATGTGGCCCGCACCCAGACCATCCTAAATATTGCACTCAATGTAGCAGCTAATTTGGCAATCTTATCTGAGCCATTCTTGCCATTTACCGCCAAAAAGTTGTACCGCACCTTCGGGATGCAAGCCACTACCTGGGCGGATGCTGGAAATGGGAATTTGATCCAATCCAATCGGGCTTTAGGAGAGATAGGACTCCTTTTTGAAAAAATTGAAGAT
>CAMCBC010000139.1 GCA_945872775.1 Spirosoma fluviale
CCTCCTTCCGATTCCACGTAGGTATGAGGCATGTTCAACCCCTTCAATTTGGCCAAATATTCCTGGTTGGCCTTGTAGAGGAAATCTGTTTTGCCGATGGCGATCCAGTACAATTTGTAGCCGTTGTCTTGTTGGGTCTTCAAGGTTTGGTCGATGTTGCTGTACACGCGTCCGGTAGCATCTTCACGCTCCATGATGGCAGCAGAGAATAAACCGATGTAATCAAAGGTATTTGGATAGTAGCGAGATACGTGCAAGGTGTGAAAGCCTCCCATGGAAAGTCCAGCAATTGCCCGGTTCTTTTTGTCTGCCTTCACGCGGTAATTGCTTTCCACAAATCGGATGATGTCTTCAAAAGCTCCTTCGTAAGTTCCGTCCATGGTTTTGGGGATCATAAACTGGGGCTTGTAGAAGTTTTTGCTTCCCTCTCCAGGCGCTCCATCTTGGATGACGTTGCCGTTTGGCATCACGACGACCATGGGTTTGGCCTTGCCCGCAGCGATCAAGTTGTCCAGGATCTGAGCAGTTCTTCCCAAGTTGATCCAGGCTTCCTCATCTCCTCCAGCTCCATGCAGGAGGTAAAGGACAGGGTAACTTTCCTTGGAAGTTTCGTATCCAGGAGGGGTGTACACCGTCAATCTTCTGTCCATGCCGAGTCCTGGGGAATCGTACCATCTTCGGCTCACTGTACCGTGTGGAATGTCATTGGTTTTGTAAAGTTCTCCTTGTCCACCGCCGATCAGGAAAAAGTTGGTGGCTGTACCCACATCGCGAATCAAGAAGGGATTGCTCGGGTCAGTGGCGGTGAAGCCATCAACTACAAACGAGTAGGCATAGAGTTCAGGGTTAAGTACCGTGGTTTTGAAGGACCATACTCCATTGGAATCTTTGGTGAGTGTGGCCTTCCCAGGACCATCCATTTGGCCCATGGGGGTGTCCATTTTGATGGAAGGAAGAAAATCCCCGGTTACCTGCACCGCCTGTGCATTGGGAGCAAAGAGGCGGAAAGTGACGGTATTGTCATCATGGACTTCCGGGGAAACAATGTTTTGAGCTTGGAAAAGGGCTTCTTGTGCAGAAGCGGCAAATCCTAATAGGATGCTACTCATCAATAGGGTTAGAATTTTTTTCATTCGGGTTGTTTGTTTGAGCTTGGGTTCAAGTTAAGCAAGACCAGATGATCTGCAAGGAGAATTTTTTTGAGTGGTTTTCAAGGAAAAAGGTAAAAGAAATGATTGGAGATTAAGAAGAGGATTGACGCTTCAGTTTACGTATCTTTAGTTAGTTGGCCTATAACTCAAAAATTAACAAGATGAGAATCCTAACCTTGAAACTGACCCCACTCCAATTTAAAGAAATTGAGGAAAATGCTGCGAGCAAGGGAATTTCAAAGGAAAAGTACGGCGTAGAAGCCTTGGAGTTTTACAATCGCTGGACGAATCGAAACATTTTAGCCAATGCTTTTGCCAATGCAAGTGCTCTTGTACGAGCATCTTCCATGGAAATTAATGCTGAATTTGATCAGTTGATTGAATAGGAGAGTTTTCTAGATAGGAATAGGCTAATTTGGAAAAGCCTGACCATGAAAAAAGATTTCGACAAGTTCTTTTTACCTGCTTTCGAATCCACTCAAAAACTTCATTTGCCAATCCCCACTGTCCACGGTATCTTTGCAGTTCAAGCAAAATTTGAAGCCGTGGCAACTAAAACCGTCAATGTAGGTTTGGTCCAACTTTCCTGTACTGGGAACCCGACCGAAAACATGCAAAAAACTACTGCAGGCATACGCGCTGCTGCCCAGAAAGGGGCGCAAGTCGTGATCTTGCAAGAGCTCTTTCGCTCCCTCTACTTCTGTGATGTGGAGGACTATGACAACTTTAACCTGGCCGAAGCCATTCCTGGTCCTTCCACGGATACTTTGGGTGCGCTTGCCAAGGAACTGGGTATAGTCATCGTCGCTTCACTTTTTGAGAAACGTGCCGAAGGCTTGTACCACAATACTACCGCAGTCCTGGATGCAGACGGAGCCTACCTTGGTAAGTACCGCAAAATGCACATCCCGGACGATCCCGGCTATTACGAGAAATTTTACTTTACCCCAGGCGACCTAGGCTACAAAGTTTTCGCAACCCAATTTGGAAAAATCGGCGTGCTCATCTGCTGGGATCAGTGGTACCCAGAGGCAGCCCGCATCACTACCTTGATGGGTGCTGACTTCCTTGTGTATCCCACTGCCATCGGCTGGGCCAAAACCCAAGACGCTGCCACCAACGCCGAGCAATACGGCGCTTGGCAAACCATTCAGCGCTCCCATGCGGTAGCCAATGGCATTCCTGTGGTGTCGGTCAACCGTACCGGAGTAGAAGGAGAGATGCAGTTTTGGGGCGGATCCTTCGTGGCCAACCCATTTGGACGCGTGACGTACCAGGCTCCGCACCTAGAAGAAGAAATCCATGTGGAAACCCTAGATCTAAGCGGTTCCGACCGCTACCGTACCCACTGGCCATTTTTACGGGACCGAAGAATTGATTCCTACGCCCCAATCACCAAGCGTTTTCTTGACGAAGAATAAACCATGCAGGACCTTTTCCAACTGGCCCAAAGTGGAGCGGTAACCCCAGCATCCCTCGGCTATTATTTTCCAGCAGAGTTTGCTCCCCAGGAGGCCTTGTGGCTCAGCTGGCCACACAAAGAAGAGAGTTGGCCGGGCAAAATCGAGACCATCTACGCTCCCTACAGCCAGTTTGTCGCCGAAGTAGCCCAAGGGCAGCGCGTGCACATCAACGTGGTCGACGAAGCCATGAAAAATCAAGCCATCCAACACCTGCAGCGAGCAGGGGTCAAAATGGATCGCATTTTCTTTCACTTTTTTCCCACTAACGATGCCTGGTGCCGTGACCATGGACCTGCATTCTTGATCAATCCTGCTGCCGCTACTCCCAAGGTGCTAGTGAAGTGGAACTACAATGCCTGGGGAGAAAAATACCCGCCGCATGACCTAGACAACCAGATTCCTATCCGAATCGCGGAGGAGTTGGGTATCCCGTATTTCAGTCCCGGCATTGTGATGGAAGGAGGGTCGGTGGAGTTTAATGGCAAGGGAACTTTGCTTACTTCCAAGGCCTGCTTGCTTAATCCCAACCGCAATCCGCACCTCAATCAGGAGCAAATCGAGCAGTACCTTTGCGACTACTATGGTGTGCGCCATATCCTCTGGGTAGGAGATGGCATTCTTGGAGACGACACCGATGGACACATTGATGACATCACCCGATTTGTCAACGCCGATACGGTAGTCACCGTATTAGAAGAAAACAAAGCGGATGGGAATTACGAGATCCTTCAGGAAAATCTCCACCTGCTGCAGCAAATGCGCCTCGAAAATGGAAAGCAGTTGAATGTGGTAGAACTCCCCATGCCGAGTCCTGTGATTTGGGAGGAACAGCGATTGCCGGCTTCCTATGCCAATTTCTACATCGCCAACGAGGTGGTCGTAGTGCCTACCTTCAGAGATAAAAACGACCAAAAAGCCTTGGATATCCTGTCCAGCTGCTTCCCAACGCGACGTGTGGTGGGTATTGACAGCACAGACATCATTTGGGGATTGGGTTCCTTCCACTGCTTGAGTCAGCAGGAACCAGCAGTGACCTCCTAATGCCTAGAAATGAAAAATCCTGCTGTTCACGGCAGGATTTTTTGCTTTTTTGACAGTTAGTAAAACAAACCCGCCTCATTTTTGCTTTTTATACAAAATCACTCCCATGAAGCAGCCTATTTTCGCCCTCTTGTTTTTGATCTTGATGAGTTCCTGCGGGGTACTGCAGACCCAGCGAAACAAGAATATTCCCTACCTATCGGCAACTGAAGATCTTCCAGCAAAAACCTTGAATGTTTTTGCTCCAAAAAAGGCCAAAAATGCGCCTGTATTGATCTTTATTCATGGTGGTAGCTGGCACAGTGGCAGAAAAGAGATTTACGATTTTATGGGCAATCGCCTTGCAGCAAAAGGGGTGGTATCTGTGATTATCGACTATCCTTTGGCGCCAACCTACCAGTTGCCTGCCATGGAAAAAGCCAGTGCGCGAGCCATCCAATGGGTAAAAGAAAACATCGCTTCCTACGGAGGAGACCCTGCAAATATGTATGTGTCAGGACACTCTGCGGGTGGTCATTTGGCTGCTTTGGTAGCCATCAAGGAAGAACCTTGGAAGGAATTGGGGATGACCAATCCCTTGAAAGGCGCTATTCTAAACGATCCTGCAGGTTTGGATTGGTACTGGTTTCTGACCGAACTCAAAGAAAAATACAACAAGGAAGATAACTACGATGCCTTTACGGCTGACCCTGCGGTGTGGAAGACCTATTCACCAATCTACTACTTGGAGTCCAAGGAAATCCCGATGTTGGTGATGGAAGGGGAGCTTACCTATCCAGGAATCAAGTTGACCGTGGAGCGCTTTCGCAAGGCCGCAGAGGAAAAAGGACTGAAGTTGGATTACTCATTTTACCCGAAAACCAAACACATTCCCATGGTAACCCAATTCTATTTTCCATGGAGCAAGGGCTATAAGGATGTGTTGAACTTTATGGAGGTAGGGCAGTAGGTGACAGTTTCGAGTTGTTACTGATTTACATTTTGATTTTTATGTGCTAGATTTGAAAAGGACTCACCCTCCTTTTTTAGCTCACTTGCCCTTTTCCAGTTATGCGCTTGTTGCACACGCTTGCCTTCGTGTTGTTTTTTGTATGCAGCTCCTGTGCTCAGGAGGAGGACACGCTCTCAAGGAGTGCTTCCAAATCGGCGGAAAATTATACCCCTCAGCCTTCGCTCGGGTATACGATTCAACACAACTACTTTACGCTTTCCTACTCCAGCACGCATCGGCAGGCGGAGTATTCCTACTACTACCTTAGCCCAGAGAGCATTTTGGGTGGGCAGGCGCGCACGGACGATTTTCGGGTAGATCCTAAGGTCAAATCCAATCCTGTCAAATCCACCGACTACCAGGGTTCGGGCTACGACCGAGGACACCTTTGCCCAGCTGCAGACATGGCCTTAAACTTAACCGCGATGTCTGAGACCTTTTACATGTCCAACATGTCGCCCATGGCCCCCTCCTTCAATCGGGGGATTTGGTCCAGATTGGAAGACTGGGTTCGGGAAGAGGCCTTGGGGAATAGCGGTTTGTATGTGGTCACCGGCCCGATTCTTTCGAGCAGTTGCGGTAGCCTCAAGGAGAGCATCACGGTGCCTTGTGCATATTATAAAATTGTTTTTAAGGAAGGTTCCCAACCCAAGATGTTGGGCTTTGTGCTCTCCAATGCGGGTGCTTCTGGATCCTTGCAGGCCTTTGCCGTGTCGGTGGATGAAATCGAAAAGAAAACAGGCCTAGATTTTTTCCCACAACTTGAAAACACCCTCGAACAAAGCCTAGAAAGTAAGGTTAGCTTGAGTGGCTGGAGGTTTTGAGAGTTTTAATCAGTACCGGTTAAATTAGAAAAGGAGTAAAAAGATTTAGGACTTCTACTTTTTGAACATTTTCCTCAGCTCCCATGTTTCCACTACATGAAAACTGTCATTTGGATTGCGGGTAGCGTATTGATTCTAGGGGGACTGATCTCTTTTTTCTCATTTAGATTTAAAGGGATCGAAACGCCGAACTATAAAGTAATTAAAACCTTTGGGGATGTCGAAATCAGGGAATATCCCCAACTAATTTTGGCACAAACCAAATTGGGTGGCAAGCGCTACGATTCAAATGGGAATAACGGCTTCGGTGTCGTGGCAGGCTATATTTTTGGTGGAAACCAGCAGCAACAGAAGATTGCCATGACCTCTCCTGTGATCATGAACATGTCTGACACGGACGCTTCCATGTCTTTCGTGATGCCCAGCCAGTACCAACTATCGGACCTGCCAACTCCCAATTCAAAAGCAGTTTCTTTGGTAAAACAAGATACAATGACGCTGGCAGTCTTGCGTTTCGGAGGATTCAGTTCGGATGAAAAAATAGCCAAGTATGCCCAAATCTTGACCCAAGTGTTGAATGAAAACAACGTCCGCACAAAGGGTTCTCTTTTGTACATGGGCTACAACGCCCCTTGGGATGTAATCAATCGCCGAAACGAGGTGGCTTTTCAAATTGATTCAATTCAAGAGTAACTTTTCAAGTTCCTCTTCCAGCTAGAACCTAATTGCTACTCAAAAACTAGTGCAAATTGGATAGCAAAAGCTACACCTTAGCCAAGACTCTTCGCTTAAAGTACCACCGACACCTACCAAGCAACCGAGATGACCGGCACGCTAAATAGAACGGCAATGCTAAACACGGCAATAATTATAGACCCAAGAACAATAGCGAATTGTAACTTCTCTTGGTGAATCACCGAGGTGACACCCAACATAAACAAGGCTACTGCCAGCAGCGCGGTTAGCATTTGAAGCCTGTCACTTTGTTGGTTTGAGACCTCGTATTCTTTCAGAGATTGCATCGCTTTGTCCGTTTCCTCCTGGATAGGCAGGTACAATTCGTCCATGTAAGAAATACAATCTGCTAGCTGACTTTCTGGGTTCTCTTGTAGGCAGGGCAATGCGAATTCAAATAGCTCATATGATCCCGCTGAATAACCTGTGTAAACGTCAATGCCTTGACTAAGTGTTGTTTGTTTATCTGCCCAAACCACCATGTCAGTTCTGTATTTAAGTTCTGCGGTTAAAAATAGGTTGTTGGATTTACTAATGCCTTCCATGTAGATAGACAAAGCTTTATTGGCTTTTCCACCGAGCAGAGAAGATTGAACTCCTGCCCAGGCAGTGATCACAGAGATGACGCCAAGGAGTATTACTACAGTTACTTCTTGGGTAAATAGTTTGATGATTTTGTTCATGTTTAGTTTTTTTACTGACTTGGTGAGCTAGTTTTTTCAATTGAAGACGAATTCGATTCATTCTCGTGAATCGATCGATTGCAATGCTTGTCTTTGGATAATTTGTCAATTAAATCTATCGTAAGTATAAAAAAAAAGCACCTAATCGTAAACAGCCTAGCCCCTTTTTTACCGAAGGCTTTTCCTGCTTAGCGATGTTTTAGGAAAAATAACCCTGATTTTATGCAAGTCTTAGGCAAACAAAAAAGGAGTCACGATTTTCTATACCGTAACTCCTTGCTAATCAAGTCGGGGTGACAGGATTTGAACCTGCGACCACACGCCCCCCAGACGTGTACGCTACCGGACTGCGCCACACCCCGATGTGGAGGGCAA
>CAMCBC010000140.1 GCA_945872775.1 Spirosoma fluviale
AAATCTCCCGGTATTCCACCAGGCATCTCATTTCCTTTGCTGGACATGCTGAGTTGCATGCCTTCGCCCACACCACCAGGAATGGTGATGGAGATCACTTCTTCCTTTAATAAAAGACCACGAGCATCCGCATCATCAGGCTTCTTGTCTACAAGTTGACCTGATCCTCCACAGACCCCACAGGTGCTTGCTGAGACCATTTGGCCCAACATGGTATTGACTACCTTCTTGACCTGCCCAGATCCTTGGCATGCAGCACAAGATTTGAAAGTCACGCCAGGGGCAACTACCTGTCGCTTCACTTTAATTTTCTTCTCTACACCATTCGCGATTTCACTGAGGGTAAGCTTCAACTTTACCCGAAGGTTAGTTCCTTTTTTGGTTCGTCGACCGCCGCCACCGCCACCACCAAAGAAGGAACCAAAGCCCCCACCTCCGAAGATGTCGCCAAACTGGGAGAAAATATCCTCCATGTTCATGCCTCCACCGCCATAACCACCGCTTCCTCCTAGGCCTTGGTGGCCAAATTGGTCGTAACGCTGCTTCTTTTCCGGATTGCTCAACACCTCATAGGCTTCCGCCGCTTCCTTAAACTTATCTTCAGCTTCAGGATTGTCAGGATTTTTGTCAGGGTGATACTGGATCGCAAGTTTGCGATAGGCTTTCTTGATGTCATCTGCACTTGCAGACTTGGTCACACCAAGTACCTCGTAATAGTCTCTTTTTGCCATAATTATGTTATGCTCCGGTCACTACTTTAGCGAATCGAACAACCTTTTCGCCCAAGAAGTAGCCTTTTTCAACCACATCCACCACTGCACCCTTTAACTCTGGGCTTGGGGATGGAATTTGCGTAATCGCCTCCTGGGTATCAGGATTAAAGGGTTGCCCAATCAAATTCTCCATTGGAGTTAGGCCCTTGGACTCAAGAATTTTTACCAGTTTATGAAAAATCAGCTGGTTTCCTTCCTGAATTTTCAGTGTATCTGCTTCCTTCTCAGCTGCCTTGAAAGCACGCTCAAAATCATCTACTACGGGAATAAGGTCTTTCAATACCTCTTCTGAAGCTGTTTTTATCAGATCAATTCGCTCTTTAGCTGTTCTCTTTCTAAAATTTTCAAAATCAGAATAGAGGCGGAGGTATTTCTCCTTGAGTTCAGCCACCTCAGCAGTTAGTTTTTCTTCCTGACTCAGTTCATTTTCTGGAACAGAGACCCCTTCTTCAGTGCTAGTCTCCTCTAGTTGCGTTTCGTCTACCTTCAATTCTGCTTCTTGCTGTTCTTGATTTTTAGTTTCCATGGGTATATCGATCGTAGTTGGCTTTTTTTGAACTAACAAGGATTTTGCCAGACCATCAATGCTGACAAAGTGACGGATTTAGGAATGAATTGCCTGCCAAATTAAATCCTTTAGTTTTTCTAAGTTGTATTGGCTCACCGAAGAAATGAATACATAGGGAAGGTCCTTGGGAATGTCGCGCTCCATTTCTTGCATGAGCTCCTCATCGAGCATATCCACCTTGGAAATTGCGAGCAATCGCTTCTTGTCTAGAAGCTCAGGATTGTATTTGCGAAGTTCCCCCAGAAGAATTCGGTATTGATCTCCAATGTCCTTGGCATCGGCGGGAATCAAAAAAAGTAGAATGGAATTGCGTTCAATATGTCTCAAGAATCGAATCCCAAGCCCTTTGCCTTCTGCAGCCCCTTCAATGATCCCGGGAATGTCCGCCATCACAAAGGATTTATCATCCCGGTAGCTGACTACTCCCAAATTGGGCACAAGGGTCGTAAATGGGTAATCCCCAATTTCTGGCCTTGCAGCAGAGATCGAAGAAAGCAAGGTTGACTTTCCTGCATTTGGGAAGCCTACCAGACCCACATCTGCAAGCAACTTTAACTCAAGAATAATCCATTCCTCAATCCCTTCTTCCCCAGGCTGTGCATAGTGTGGCGCCTGGTTGGTGGAAGATTTAAAATGATCATTTCCTAAACCCCCACGACCTCCTTTGGTCAGAATGACTTCTTGCCCATCGGTGGTAATTTCAAATCGCTTCTCGCCAGTTTCGGCGTCCTTGGCTACCGTACCCAGTGGTACCTCTAGGATCACATCTTTTCCATCTGCCCCTGTTCTCCTTCCTCCATCGCCTCCTTTTCCAGGTTCGGCAATGACGTGCTTTTTGTACTTGAGGTGAAGCAGCGTCCATACTTGAGTGGTTCCTCTCAAAATGATATGGCCTCCTCGGCCCCCATCTCCTCCATCTGGCCCTCCTTTGGGCACGTGCTTCTCTCTACGGAAATGCATGGCACCAGCACCTCCTGCTCCAGATCTGGAACAGAATTTTACGTAGTCGATGAAATTAGAGTCAGCCATAGATGGAAAAAGAAAAAAGGCTAAGCCCTAGAGCCTAGCCAAGTCTTGGAAATGCAAATTTAGTAAAAGCTAGGGATCAGTACCCATCAATTACGGCAGTAATCTGGTTAAAGATTTCTTCAATCTTCCCGACGCCATTGATTTGGTGAAATTTTCCCTGCTTTTCGTAGTAGGCAGCTACAGGCAATGTTTCGTCCAGGTATACCTGAATCCGTGTATTTATTTTTGCTTCTTCTTGGTCATCAACTCGACCTGAAGTTTTTCCTCTTTCTAAAATTCGCTCTTTCAAAATCGCTTGTGGAACCTCCAAGGCAATCATCCCTGATATGCGCATGTCATTTTTTAGCAACATCGCGTCTAGCGCTTCTGCTTGAGCGGTAGTTCTAGGGAAGCCATCAAAAATAAACCCTTGGCTATCCTTGGCGCTTGCAATCTTGTCTTCCACCATTTGGATCACCACCTCATCGGGTACCAAGTGGCCTTGGTCCATGTATCCCTTTGCCAACATTCCAAGAGCTGTGCCCTCACCAAGGTGCTTTCTAAACAAATCACCAGTAGATAAATGGGTCAAGCCATAGGAAGCAATGATTTTTTCACTCTGAGTGCCTTTGCCAGCCCCTGGAGGACCAAACAAAACAAGATTTAGCATATTTAAACTAGTTTTAGGGGATGCTTAGCTGATAAATATCTGAATAGTTACGACCGGCTCCATCGTAATCGAGACCAAATCCAACCACAAATTTATTCGGAATTTCAAAACCGACATAATCCAAGGGATAATTAAACAAGAAAGCCTCTTTTTTGAAGAGTAGCGTGGCAATTGCGATACGCTTGGGATGAAAAGCCTCCAATTGTCCTTTCAGGTAAGCCATGCTGTTGCCCGTATCGACTATATCCTCCACCACAAGCACATTTTTTCCTTCAATTGACGTTGGAATTCCTATCACCTCCATCACCTTCCCTGTTGATTCCATTCCAGAATACGATGAGATTTTGATGAACTCACAACTCAGCGGCAGCGGAATTGTTCGCACTAAATCCGCCATCACTACAAAAGAACCATTGAGCACACCCAATAATACCAATTCCTCTCCTTCAAAATCTGCAGCTATTTGAGCCCCTAATTCCTCGATTCGCAGTTTAATTTGTCCTTCCGTCAGGTAGGTTTCAAAAGTTTTGTCTTTGATCTGGATCTTCTTCATGATTAAAATTAGAGTTCTTTTAACAAGTAGTGATACACCTGTATCATGGACTCCAAGTCTCGAAGGGACACCTTCTCATCCGGACTGTGTACTTGATCCTCGGCAGCACCAATAAAACACCAATCGATGGCATAGGAAGAAAACTGAACTTCTCGACCATCACTACCCCCATACGCTTCTACTTCCAATTGAAAAGGGATTCCACTTTGCTGAACTAGCTGAATGATCCGATCTATGAATTTTTTTCGGGGAATAAACTTGTCCCGAATGGAAATTACTACTCCTTCGTGGTGGTGTACACCATCTGTGATCCAAGTGATATCGGAGATGAGCGCTTGCTTGATCGGGGCTGTATTTTGAATAAATTGAAGTAAAAAAGGCATACTTCCACCTCCATGCTCCTCATAAGTGGTAAAAACAACCCAGCCATCTTCAATGGTTTCACATAGCTGCAAAGCTGCATGCACCCCGAGTCGATTATCCAAATAAGCTGCTTGAATAAATTCATCATCGATCCGAATGTCCTGAGCAAAGGAAAGCCGCGTTCCGCGTTCAATTTTTCTTGGAAAATCATGAAAGAGTTCATCCCCTTCCACTAGCAATTTACAAGAGATCTCTCCTAAGCTATCTTTTCCAACCAAGCGAGTGCCGGGAATCTGCTCAGGACCACCTACTGGGATCAGCTGATTGGCGTAGCGGACCATAAAACCGATGGTATCCACATGCGCAAAAACAGCAGTTCGTGGTGTGCCAAATTTCAAAAGGATGCAATCATGAAATGCTTCACCGTAAAAAATGTCAGGGGAAACCTTCCAATTGCTTTTACGTTGATTGATGGATTGCAAAAGTTTGGACATGAATTCAGATTCGTCCCCAGAAACAGAGGGGGTGGATAGCAATTCCTTCAGGAAATCATTAATTGGCATAGAATGTGTTAGTGAAAAAGCGAAATAAGACCTTAATTAATCGGAAACAAATTGGTTAAAGTCTTGTTCTTTAAATAAATCGTTTAATTTTGCAATAAATTAATATCGTTTATCTTTATCGGTAGAAAATCAAACCTTATATTTCGAAACAAAAATTTTTTGTCATGAAAAAACTAATACTCTCCATCCTTTCTGCTGGTTTTTTGGCCTTCGGTGCCAACGCCCAGGAATTCAACAAGTGGTCCATTGAGGCTACCACTGGCTTTAACAAGCCAATGGCCCCATTAACCGCTGGCTTCTTATCTCCAACGCTCAATGTAGGACACTTAGATCTAGGCGTTCGTTACATGTTTAATGAGAAATTTGGAGCCAAACTTGACTACGGTTTTGGATCTTTCAAGGAAGTAGATGGCAACAGCCCTGCTTTTGATACCAAATACTTTAGATTAAACCTTCAGGGTGTTGCCAATGTCGGCCGCATCATGAATTTTGAATCTTTCTCCAATAAATTGGGCATGTTGTTCCACATGGGTGGAGGTATTGGCGTGGTAAACCCAGAATTGAATCGCTACAATGATTTCAATGACCGAGTTTACACCCTAATTTTTGGTTTAACTCCACAAATCAAATTGACAGAGAAAGTTGCCCTTGTGGGTGATATTTCTACCATCTTGAATGGTCGTCAAACCATCACTTTCGATGGCTCTTCTGCGATCCTTCCTTCTACAATGCCTAATCCATCTACAAACAACGGTTTCTTTGGACCAAACGCAAACTGGTGGACTGGTACTTTGGGCTTGAACATCTACCTTGGAAAGCAGTCACAGCATGCTGACTGGTTTATTGCAGCAAACAAATATGCTACAAAAGAAGAATTGGCAACCCAAATCAACGGAATCAAAGACATGTTGAAAGATTCTGACGCTGACGGAGTTCCTGATTACCTAGACAAAGAGCCAAATACTCCAGCTGGAGCAAGAGTAAGTCCATCTGGATCAACTCTTGATTCTGACGGTGATGGTACACCTGACCACTTGGACAAGTGTCCATTCCAGCCAGGTGCTGCAGCTTCTAACGGTTGCCCAGTTGAAGTAAGCAGAGACGAGGTAGATTACTTGAGAAAAGCAATCAATGACGGATACGTAAACGTATACTACGCATTTGACAGCGACAAGCCACTTGCCTACTCAATCAGTGCAGCTCAATACATCTCTAACTTCTTGAAGAGAAATCCAGGTGTGAAAGTTGAAGTGAAAGGATTCGCTGACGAATTAGGTCCTGAAGATTACAACATCAAACTTTCTGAAAGCAGAGCAAAAGCAGTTTATGATTTGCTTATCGCTTCTGGAGTTGATGCTTCTAGAGTTACTTACAAAGGATATGGTGAAGATACTTCAGTTGACAAATCTTCTGCTGACGCAAGACAGCTATCAAGAAGAGCAAGCTTTGAAGTGAAGTAATTTATTCTTCAAACAGATACAAAAAGGCTGGATTTTATCCAGCCTTTTTTTTGTGCCTAGGATTCAGAAATGGATGATGCACCTTGAAATGGGCATGGCCTTACCTCATTTTTATTCAATCTTTTTCGGTAGATTTAATCATGTTTATTCTTTCAGATCAGCCTTCCATCGCTAACCAATTTTTAGCAGAACTCCGAGACATGCTTACGCAGCAAGACCGAATGCGTTTTCGTAAAAACTTGGAACGGCTAGGAGAGCTTCTCGCTTACGAAGTTTCCAAAACCCTAAGCTACCAAACTAAAGAAGTACAATCTCCACTGCAAAGCGTACAAATGGAATTACCTGTTGACCAGGTAGTCCTAGTAGCTGTCTTGAGAGCTGCATTGCCATTTTACCAAGGATTCCTGAATAGTTTTGACCAAGCCGAAAGTGGATTTATCGGTGCTTTTCGACAGGAAGATGGAGGGGAAATAGGCGTGAACCTTGGCTATCATGCCAGCCCCCGACTAGACAATAAAGTCCTAATCCTTATTGACCCCATGCTCGCAACTGGTACGTCCTGCGTAACCGCTCTCAACACCCTTTTGGAGCATGGCACGCCCAAAGCCATACATATCGTGGCAGCCTTTGCCGCACCCGAAGGCGTAGAGTACCTATCCCACCACTTGAATCTTTCGTACAGTTTATGGCTCGGTACCCTAGATGAAAAGCTCAATTCAAAATCCTACATCGTTCCCGGACTTGGTGATGCCGGAGATTTAGCGTTCGGGGAGAAACTCTAACCAAAACATTCTTAAAGTTAATCTACCCCTAGATCAATAAGAAACACCTGCCCTCCTGGCATTTGCCAAAGGAAAGAATTGAAATTTTCTGGTGATTGGATTAATGCCTAGCTTCGCACTAGACAAACTCCAAAATCACAGCACCCAGCCTAAACCCCAAGATGAGCGAAGCTTTCTTTACCTTTATTGGAATCTACCTACTTTGTCTGGTCAAGTTTTTTGCTGGACCTGTACTAGGCGCAGCAGCAGGATATAGTCCTTGGGAGATCATCGGTGTCAGCGTTTTGGGGATGATGAGCAGTGTTACCTTTTTTACCTTTCTTGGCACACGCGTAAAAAAAGCCCTGCAAGCGAGAAGCAGCACCCCAAAGAAGGTATTTACTAAAAAAAATCGCCGCATTGTCCGAATCTGGGGAGCTTACGGAGAAGTAGGGATTGCTGCCCTTACGCCAATTCTCCTCACTCCCATTGGAGGCACGTTAATCCTAGTATCCTTTGGATCTGATAAAAAGAAAAT
>CAMCBC010000141.1 GCA_945872775.1 Spirosoma fluviale
TCGCATCCCGATTCCCCATTCGGCATCCATCGCAATCATCAAGGGGGTCTTGGCTTGTGCCTGGTAGTAGTTGGTCAGGCGGGCTTGCCGGTTAGGTCCTCCTTGAAAAAAAATCAAACCCCCTAAATTTTCTTTTTGGATCAACGCACTGATCTCATTCACATGTCGCTGATCCTTGTTGGAATATGCCGCTACCATAAATAGCTGCCCTAGGCGTTCTTCAAAGGTGAGTGCATGAAACACACTGTCTACCCAAAGCTCTTGGTGATCCGATTTTTTTGTTTCCAATGAGTCCTTATGCACCTCAGCAGAAACCCCCATATTCGGAAAAAAAACTCCCAATACCAGGATCCAGAGTAGGTTGAGCAAATGCAGTGTTCTCATGGAATAGAATACATTTAATTCTGTATTTTTACCTAAATTTACCCTTTGATTTAGGGCTATTTAGGTTAACTAAAGGCTTTCATCTCGACTAAGTCTCCAAAAAAAGACCCGAGGATTCAAGTTACAAAAGTTTGTAAAACTTCAACTCGACTTTGGGATTTTCTGGGGACTAAAAACCAAAACCCAAAAAGATAGCCCACCCCAAGAATAAGAATTCCAAGTACCGTTTTCGAAAAACTGAAAAAGCATGAAACTCCCTTCCATATTTAAGACTGCCTCCCACCAGCGTTTTTCAATCAAGCCTAGGTACTACGATCCAATCAAAGAAGAGATCGAAGAGCGTACTTCAAGAATAAAAAGGGAGCTTGAGCAAGAAGGATTGATTGAGCCGGAAGAGGCTGGAGGTTCCGAGTTTCCAAGGCGGTCAGCGATGAAAGGCTCATTTTCTACCTATCGAGGAATGAAGACTCGAGACACCTCTGTTTTCAATTCCACTGGAATAATCCGCACCCTGCTTTTTTTGGGCATGGTCGCAGCGGCATTTGGATACATTTACATTGGCCCCTCCATTTTCAACTACCTGAGCTATGTGGCTATTGGTGGAGGAGGGTTTTATTTTTTACTGAAATTCCTCAAAAAAAGGAAAAATGCCTGATTACATTCAGCTTCTTCCCGATGCGATTGCCAACCAAATTGCAGCTGGTGAGGTAGTTCAACGGCCAGCTTCAGCGCTCAAAGAGTTGCTCGAAAATGCCGTTGATGCTGGAGCCACGCAAATTCAGGTAGTCGTCAAAGATGCTGGGAAGCAGCTGATTCAGGTGATTGACAACGGAAAAGGAATGTCCCCCACCGATGCGCGCATGAGTTTTGAGCGGCATGCCACTTCCAAAATCCGTACTGCTCAAGACCTATTTGCCATTCGCACCTTCGGCTTTCGAGGAGAAGCCATGGCTTCAATCGCCGCCGTGGCGCAGGTCGAACTCAAAACCCGAACTCAGGATGCTGAAGTCGGTTCCTTGATTCATATTGAAGGTTCAGAAGTTAAAAAACAGGAGCCTGTAGCGGGACCTGTGGGTACTTCAGTGGCCATGAAAAACTTGTTTTTCAATGTGCCCGCCCGAAGGAATTTCTTGAAATCCAACCCCGTAGAAATGCGGCATATCGTGGATGAATTTCAACGCGTGGCCCTTTCCTACCCAGAAATAGCCTTTTCCTTGTATCAACAAGATTTGGAAACCTACAACTTGCTGCCCGGCAAACTTAGCCAGCGTATCGTAGGGCTCTTTGGAAAAGGGATCCAAAATCAGCTCGTTCCCTGTGAGGAAGAAACTCCTCACCTCAGCATCAAAGGGTATGTAGGCAAACCGGAGTACGCTAAAAAAACGAGGGGCGAACAATTTTTCTTCGTCAACAATCGCTACATCAAAAGCAGCTACCTCCACCACGCAGTACACACCGCTTTTGAGGGCCTGATTCAAGCAGATCAACATCCTTTTTATGTATTGTTTCTGGACATTGATCCCGCGACAATCGATATCAACGTCCATCCAACCAAAACCGAAATCAAGTTTGAAGACGAGCGAACCATCTACGCAGTGATTCGGTCGGCAGTTAAGCAGGCCTTAGGTGCTCACCAGGTCATGCCGGCACTGGATTTTAGCATGGATGTCAACTTTCAGGAAAATTGGACGACCAATCCTCAAGTATCTCTGGATGTAGACCGCGAGTACAGCTACAAAACCTACAATACTCCTGAGTTTCAGAGAGCTTCTGTTTCAGGATGGGAGCGACTATTTGAAGGAGATCTGCCCCCAACCATTTCCCAAAAATCTCCTGGCTTGGCGGATGAAGACCAAGAGCTGCTCACTTTTCCAAGTAGGGCTTCTGCAGGGGAGGTTTCCATTGCATTGCAGCAGGAAGCTGCTGCTGGAACCGGAACTACCTTCCAAGTAGAGCGCAGCTATATCGTGGCCCAAATGTCTACGGGGCTGCTTATCGTCGATCAGCAACTCGCACATGAGCGAATCCTCTACGAGCGCTATGGCAAGCAAATGCAAACGACCCAAGGAGCCTCGCAACAATGCTTGTTTCCGACGGTGCTGACCCTGAATCCAGCAGACTTTGCTTTGGTAATGGACATGCTCCCGGAATTGGTAAGCCTTGGCTTTTTAGTCGATGAGTTTGGCAAAGACACGGTAGTCATCCGAGGGGTGCCCGCAGAGACGCAAGTAAAAAATGAAAAGGAGCTCTTTGAAGGATTGATTGAGCAGTTTAAAAATTTTAAAAATGAGCTTTCCCTAGATAAAAAGGAAAATCTAGCCCGCTCGCTAGCCAAAAGATCCTGCCTCAAGAAGGGACAAAGGCTGGATTCACAAGAGATGGAAACCTTAGTTGGGCAGCTTTTTGCTTGTCCAAACCCAAATTACTCACCTTCTGGAAACAAAACCTTCGTGAAATTGGATTTAACTAGCATTCACGCCTTCTTCGCAAAATAAAATGTTTAGAAACATCACCCCGGTCGTTCAAAATCTATTACTGATCAACATCGCTGTTTTTCTGGTGGCCACCTTTGTGTTCCCTTCTCTGGACCAATGGTTTGCCCTTTACAATATTCAGAGCACCTATTTCAAGCCTTTCCAATTTCTCTCCTACATGTTTATGCATGCCGACTTTTGGCATCTATTCAGCAACATGTTTGGGCTACTGATTTTTGGTCCCCTGTTGGAACAGTTTCTCGGCCCCAAAAAACTTTTTATCCTGTGGATGGTCTCTGGTATGGGAGCAGGAGTACTCTACTCTGGCTATACCTTGGTGCAGTACCGCACGATGGAGGAGAAGGTTTTGGCTTTTGAAGCCAATCCAGATCCTGAGTATTTTAACCGCCTAGTGATCGAAAATCGGGGCTACTTCTCCCCTGAAGTGTTTGATTTTGTGGATCAGTACAGCAGAAATCCGGAAGACCCAATAAATATTGAGCGGGCGGAAGAGACCTTGGATACCATCTTGAAGCTGCAAGTCAACCAGCCTATGGTCGGTGCTTCAGGGGCACTATTTGGGATATTGATTGCTTTTGGCATGCTGTTTCCCAATACGCAACTCTTTCTCCTATTCCCTCCCATACCGATTAAAGCGAAGTACATGGTGCTTTTCTACGGGCTCTATTCGGTGTACAATGTGCTGTTGACAAGTCCTACGGATAACGTGGCCCACTTTGCGCACCTCAGTGGTCTTGTGGTCGGTGCAATCCTAGTTTACTTCTGGAAAAAAAATAGAAATAGCTTCTACTGATATGTATTCAAGCTTTTGGGATAATTTAAAAAACGCATTTAACCGTCGGGACAATAGCTTGTACAAGCTAATGGCCATCAACCTCATTGCTTTTTTTATCCTGTTGATTTCGCGCGTAGTCCTGACCCTTAGCGGCTTTGGAGCAGTCTACAAAGAAGGACTAAAGTGGATCATGATGCCCGCTTCTTTGCCTACTCTTGCCAAACAACCTTGGTCTATCTTCACCTATTTCTTTTTGCATGAGGGGCTTTTTCACATCCTGTCCAACCTGCTTTTCCTTTACTATTTTGGACTCCTCATCCATCAGTATTTGGGGAGTAGAAAGCTGACCAATTTATACATTCTGGGCGGGGTGTTTGGAGCAGGATTTTATGTGTTGATGTACAACATTGCCCCCTACTTTTCAGGAGCTGTGGACACTTCTTTTATGCTTGGTGCCAGTGCAGGGGTATTTGCTGTGGTGGTAGGAGCTGCTACGCTCGCGCCACAAACAACTTTTGTTCTTTTGCTCCTAGGCCCAGTGAAAATTGTCTACATCGCGGCCTTTTATGTGCTCCTTTCATTTGCCAACTCGATAGGTGAAAATGCCGGTGGAGAAATAGCCCACTTGGGAGGAGCCCTATTGGGTTATGGCTACATTGTCGCATTGAGAAGAGGCTGGGACTTGGGCATCCCCATCCAAAAAGTGGGACTATTTTTCGAAAATTTGGGGACTAGACGCGCTCCGAAAGTAAGTTACAGAAGGACTTCCTCCACCAAACCAACGGATACAGAGCCAGCAAAAAAGGAGACCCTCAGTCAAGAAGAGGTGGATAAAATCCTAGATAAAATTGCCGATAAGGGGTACGATGGACTCACGAAGGAAGAAAAAAGAAAACTTTTCGAATACAGTAAGAAGTAAGTGCAGTCAGTCAACGGTCCACAGTCAACGGCCTACCTAATTGAACTTCAAACCTTATTTTCCGAGCGGGAATTGTAGGCCGAAGCGAAAGTAGGTTTGCTGTATGCCTTGGCTTTGAAATTTGAATTCGGTACTAAGTCCCACCCAATCGATGATGGGTATGACCGCGCCCACACCCACATTTGCTCCACTATAGTTTCGGCGAGTGCCAGCAGTGTTGGGTTGGGGATTTTCAGTAGTCAAGCTGTAGCCACTGACTACATAGACCTGAGATATTCCTTCCGATAGGTAGTAGCGAAGGTCGGCGCTAAAGTTGCTCGACCTGCCAACTGCCGGGAATATTTGGGTATAGCTAGGCATCAATCCAAATTTGGGTGCGAAAAAATACTCCCAGCCAAGTCCAATCCCTGGTTCGTCCAATCTCAAACCATATTGACCCAAGACATGGAGCCTGGAATCCCCTTGTTCCTGCGCTTGCAGCACGTTGAATGATCCAAAAATCAGAAAAGTCAGGAGTACTAAGTTTTTCATAGCAACATTTTTTACGAAGCTACCAAATCCCTTTCGTAGTCCAAATTATTCCACCACTTGGACCAATCGGCCCAGCCTGCCTCGCTGATCTATGCCTTCTAGGATCAGTAAATGTCGTGTTGCAGTTTCAGAATTGTAATAGGATAGAGTAGCCTTACCTGCTCGATCGGTGGTGATCTGTGGATTCCAATACAAGGTAGCGCGCTGGTCTGGCTTGGTATTGGCCGCAGAATTTTCCTCGTATTTGGGGCTGTAGAAGGTTCGAGCGGTGGAGTAGCCACTGTATTTGGTCACCAAGGTACCTCCAACACTATTGTAAGAAACACTTGTGCCTGCCTTGGTGTAGACGGCGATGACCCCATTTCCTCCTTGAGAACCAAAGATTGCCGTGCGAGCTGGGTCCTTAAATACCTCTACACTTTCCACATCTCTTGGACTGATTTGCGCTAGCGTGCTCGCATCTACGGGCACATTGTTGAGCATGTACATGGGTTCTACCCCTGCTTGTAGCGAGCCTACTCCACGAATAAGTACCGTGGCATTGAATCCATCAAAGGTGACGCGTACCCCGGCTACACGACCTTGGATCAGCTGAAAAATATTGATAAATCCTTGACCTCCTGGAATTTCTTCTGGCTTGATCACTGCATCGCCTTCTCCATAGATTTTACGGGCTTGGGTCTGCTCCTCCTGAAGAGTCTCTGCCACTACGGTGATTGCATCCAGTTCTTTATCAATTAGGGCTCCATTAGCCTCTTGCATCAGGTTCCGCTTGCGGACAGTGGCAGCCAATCCTTCCGGCCAAACGCTGTTGGTTGGATAGACGCCTCCCAGCTGAGTAAATGGCAGTTTGGGCGCAGCAATAGCTAGGTTAATAAAATTTCGAGCATGAAGGTCTTCTGCAGTAAGTGTGACTTCAAGGGAATCTTGGTACCGAAGATCGGTCAACAAGAAGTCTCCATCTGGACCGTATTCCGTGGAAAGAAGTTCAACGCCATCCCCAACAAGGGCTGTGATTTTTCCTCCCCCCAATCCTTTTTTGGTAGGGCTCTGTTCCTGTATTTTCCCGGAAATGGTAATTCCCTGTTCGATGTAATAGCCTTGATCTGGCAATTGGTTTTGGAGTACAGTCCCCCAATCAAATCGAGTCCAGCCATGGGTCAACATCACTAAATCGAGCTGCTCGGCAGCATTGGGAATATCTTTTCTAAAATAATATCCAGGGCGGTAGACGGTCCCCTTCAAGTCACTACTTAGAAGCAAGTGAGAAAAGAGCGTTCCCTGCAAATCACTTTGGTCTTCTACCTGATCCAGATCGACCACCGACAAGGAGAAGTTTGCAGGCGCAATGCTATCGAGGTACGAACTCTTGAGCTCCAAGTTTACTTTTCCGCGAGGTTGAAGGGATGCGTTTGGAGTGGACAATTCAAGGGTTAACTCATCCTTATTTTGTACAAAAACCAGTCGCTCCATTAGGGGTCTACCTTGCTGATCTAGTAGGGCAATCGTATGGATGCCACTTGGAAGGGTTTTCTTTGGGATGCGTACACCCCAGACTCCATTTGTAAGGGTTCCTTCCGCCATGTAATTGATCAATCCTCGGGTATGGCTAACCAGCAGGAGCTTTTCTGTGATGCCTTCGCCTTGGATAATTGCGGAGATAAAGCTGCCGTCTTTTGGGTTTTGAACTTGAATGCTTAGGCCTTTTTCCAAGGCTTTTGGCATCGGAATTTTGCGCGTTAAACCCAGGGTACTATCTTGGATGATGGCGACATAATCGGATTTTTTGGGAGTAAACTCCAGTTTCCCTAACCCAGCTTCATTGGTGATAAACTGAGTTCCTTCCTCCTCCGCTATACTTCCTTGAAGCTGGAGGGGGCTACCATCTGGATATACGGCACGAATGGCTACCGTTGATTTCTTTCCAATCACCCAATTTCCCCCTTCTGGCAAAAATTGAATGTCTGCAGCTTCCAATGCGTAGGGAAGCTTTACTTTTTGAATGATGGTGTAGCCTTTGCTTTCTTCAAAAGAAAGGGCTAGGTGTTGGGAGGGATGAGGGGAATTGGGGATGGAAAAACCAAATTCCGTTATGCCTTGGGCATTCAGTTGAAGGGTTTGACTGAAGAGTTCATCCTCGCC
>CAMCBC010000142.1 GCA_945872775.1 Spirosoma fluviale
GTTTTTTCTTGGGTGCTGGCATCGTACTCCCCGTTTTTACTGTTTAGGTAATGCCAGGTCGTCGCATAGTCGTAGCTTTTGTCCGAACGGATGTCATCCATCCAGGTGCCGCTTTTGCTCAGCGAAACCGGGTAGAGCAGCCCCTCCACTTTTTTGAGGGTGGATTTTTTAAGTTGCTTCTCAGCCATCAAGCCAATCAAGTAATGTCCCAATTGTCCCCAAGCAAAGGCTTGAGTAGCCACTAAGGTGAATACCAAAGTAAGGGCGAGCGAAAGCGAAAAGATTCTTTTCATAGCGAAAGAGCGAAAATAGAGTTAGGTCGAAGCCAGTTCGGATACTGCCAACCAGGCCATGAGCCCAGCGCCGATTTCCAAGGCTTCTTCTTCAATGTCAAAGGTAGACGTATGCACACCTGAGGTGATGCCTCGTGCTTCGTTGCGGGTGCCCAATCGGTAAAAGCAGCCATCTATCTCCTGAGAGAAATAGGCAAAGTCCTCGGCGGCCATCCAAATATCCAGGTCGAGCACATTCTCCTCGCCCAAATAGGTTTGTGCTGCGGCCACAGATCGCGCCGTCAATTCTGGATTATTTTTTAGAAAAGGGTAGCCCTTTCGGATTTCAAAATCGAGTTGGCCACCCATTCCCTCTACGATTCCTTCGGCGATTTGACGCATTTTTTCATGAGCCTTGGCTCTCCAAGCTTCGTCCAAGGTGCGGAAAGTACCCTGAATCTTCACCTCGTTGGGAATGATGTTGGTGGCTCCAAGAGCCTCCACCCGTCCAAAAGAAAGCACAGAAGGAATCTTGGGGTTGGCTACGCGGCTGACGATCTGCTGCAAAGCGACCAAGAGATGTGCGGAAATCAAGACCGGGTCAATGAAGGTTTCAGGCATGGCACCATGTCCTCCCTTCCCTTTAATGGTCAAGTACAATTCATCTGCACTTGCCATGTACAGCCCTGATCGAAAGCCCACCTTGCCGGCAGGAATCATGGGCATCACATGCTGACCCAAAATATACTGTGGACGGGGGTTTTCGAGCACCTTATCTTTGATCATCAAGGAAGCTCCCCCAGGAATGATTTCCTCTCCAGGTTGGAAAATTAGTTTGATGGTTCCCTCAAACTGATCTCTGACCTCGTGTAAAATTTTTGCTGCGCCTAGCAAGGACGCAGTATGCGCATCGTGCCCACAGGCATGCATGACGCCTGGGTTTTGAGATTTGTAGGGCACCTCATTCGCTTCACTAATCGGCAAGGCGTCCATGTCTGCACGAAGGGCAACCACTTTTTTCTCCGGGTTTTTTCCTTTGATCAGAGCAGACCAACCCGTGGTTGCTTTGGATTCGATCTCGGTGATGCCAATCGCTTTCAATTTTTCTGCTACAAAGGCTGCCGTTTGAAACTCTTGGAACGAAAGCTCTGGGTGGCTGTGGAGGTGGCGACGGAGATCAATAACCTCCTGCTTGTAGGCTTGAGCCAGGGATTTAATTCTGTCCTTGAGCATTGGCGGGGGAAGGTTGTGTGTACTCTTTCCTTAAAAATCGATCCTGGATAATTCGTGCTGCTGGAAATTGCGTCTTGAGCTGGTAATACGCTGGTTGCGCTTCAATTTTAAACCCATAGCTACCTACTTTCACCAAATAGCGCGGCTGCTGGTATTGGATTTCGGGATTTAAGTCTGGAAATAAGGACGAAAGGGTCTCTTTGGTTCGAAAGGCGTCATTTCGGTTTACGCCTGAATATACAAGCACCGTAAATCCGCTGTAATAGGGTTCGGACTTCGCTTTTTCGTAATTCTTACTCATCCGTTGCGCAAGTACCGAATCCACCGATTGGGAGGAGGAAGGCAAGGATGGGGTCACCTCCAGCAATGCCTGCTTGTAATCCGGAAAGTCGGGAAGCCTTTCGCCCAGATTTTCTTGGTACTTGGAATAGTCCACCGCCACCACTTGAGGAAGCCCTGAGCCAGCTTTGCAAGCCGCCAAAAGAAGTACAATTCCTAAGATCCAAAAATTTTTCATGGGCATTAACTTTCTATAACCACACAATTTCCTTGTTCTACATCTTGTTCGACACTCTTGTATTTGACATCTTTCTTGGTGCTGCCATCTCGGTATTGTACCGATACCTTGTCATTTCTTCCATACACCTTATCCACCTTTCGTGGCGCTACTGGCGCTGGAGCCGGCCTTCCGGCAGTAGCTGCAGCAGTAGCCGCTCGGTTGGCACCTGGATTTAGGCTACTTCCAACCTCTGCTTTGGAGGCTTGCACACGTGATTCCGAAGCACGCTGTGGCTGAGGGGCCTGCTGAACCTGTGCAGGGTCCTGCTTGGGCAGGTCGGCACGGGTGATGAAGGAAGTCATGTCTTCGTTAAGCTTGCCTACAAAGCGCTTGAATAGCTCAAAGCCCTCAAACTTGTAGATCAAAAGCGGGTCTTTTTGCTCGTATACCGCATTCTGAACAGACTGCTTCAGGTCATCCATGTCGCGGAGATGCTCTTTCCAATTTTGGTCAATGATCGCCAAGGAAACATTCTTTTCAATGGCACGAACAAGCTCCTGCCCATTGGTTTGCAGGGTTTTTTCTAGGTTACACACCACCCCAATTTGCTTGACCCCATCCGTGATCGGCACCATGATGTCCTTGACCGTAGCGCCTCGTTCTTCCTGAACATTTTTGAAGACCGGAAGAGCTGTTTGGGCTATCTGTGCATTCTTCTTTTGGTAAAAATCAAAAGCAAGTGCATAGAGCTCTTGGGTAAGTTTCTGTGAATCCTTTGATTTCAGGTCATCATTCGTCACCGAAAAATCAACGCCTAGTGTGGTGAATGCATTCATACGCAAGTTTTCTGCATCTGCGGTGGACTTGCCCATTTGGATGAGGTTTTCGCTGACATCAAACAACACGTTGAGAATATCAAGCTCCAAACGATCCCCCTTGAGTGCATTTCTTCTTCGCTTGTACACTACCTCACGCTGGGAGTTCATCACGTCATCGTACTCCAATAGTCGCTTTCGTGTCCCAAAGTTGTTTTCCTCCACCTTCTTCTGCGCGCGTTCGATGGATTTGGTGATCATGCTGTGCTGGATCACTTCTCCTTCTTCTAGACCCATGCGGTCCATGAGCTTGGCGATACGGTCCGAGCCGAAGAGACGCATCAAGCTGTCCTCAAGAGACACAAAAAACTGGGAAGAACCCACATCTCCTTGACGACCCGAACGGCCTCGAAGCTGACGGTCAACGCGACGCGATTCGTGGCGCTCCGTACCGATAATGGCTAGACCTCCTGCCTTTCGGGATTCAGGAGTCAACTTGATATCCGTACCTCTACCCGCCATGTTGGTGGCGATGGTCACTGTACCAGGCTTGCCTGCTTCAGCCACAATATCCGCCTCACGGGCGTGCTGCTTCGCGTTCAATACCTGGTGATTGATTTTTTTCAAAGTCAGCATGCGGCTGAGTACTTCGGAGATTTCTACCGAGGTGGTACCTACCAGCACCGGTCTGCCCTGAGCTACGAGTTCATTGATTTCGTCCGTCACCGCGTTGAACTTCTCGCGTACGGTTTTGTATACCTTGTCTTCACGGTCTTGGCGGATGACCCCTTTATTGGTTGGGATGACCACCACGTCCAACTTGTAGATTTCCCAAAATTCTCCCGCTTCCGTTTCGGCAGTACCCGTCATGCCTGCCAACTTGTGGTACATGCGGAAATAATTTTGAAGGGTGATCGTGGCGTAAGTTTGCGTAGCATCCTCCACCTTCACATTTTCCTTGGCTTCAATCGCTTGGTGCAATCCGTCAGAGTAGCGTCTGCCTTCCATCACACGGCCTGTCTGCTCGTCAACAATCTTCACCTTTCCATCCACGAGGATGTACTCCGTGTCACGCTCAAACATGCAATAGGCCTTGAGTAGCTGGTTGACCGTGTGGATTCGTTGCGCTTTGACACCGTAGTCTTTGATGACTTCTTCCTTGCGCACCAACTTTTCGGTCTCATCCAAGGAACTGCTTTTTTCCAATTCGTTCAAAGCAATTCCAATATCCGGAAGAATGAAGAAGCTTGGGTCTTCATTCTTGGAAGTCATGGTTTCAATGCCTCGATCGGTTAGGTCAATCACATTGGTCTTTTCATCGATGGTAAACAACAGCGGCTCGTCTGCCTCAGGCATGTTGCGCTTGTTGTCTTGCAGGTAATAGTTCTCTGTTTTCTGAAGAATCACGCGAACACCCGGCTCAGAGAGGTACTTGATCACCGGCTTGTACTTGGGAATACCTCGATACGCTCTGAAGAGGGCTAAACCTCCTTCTTTTTCGTTGCCGTCGGCAATTGCTTTTTTCGCAGTAGTCAAAAATCCCTGCACCAACTTGCGTTGCTCATCCACCAAGGTGGACACGCGGGGCTTCATCTGGTCAAACTCGTGTACATCTCCACGCGGCACAGGTCCAGAGATGATCAATGGCGTACGGGCGTCGTCAATCAAGACGGAGTCCACCTCATCCACCATGGCAAAGTGGTGCTTGCCTTGTACCAAGTCTTCAGCCTCTCGGGCCATGTTGTCGCGTAGGTAGTCAAAGCCAAACTCGTTGTTGGTGCCGTAAACAATGTCCGAAGCATAGGCTCGCTTTCGTGCGGGAGAGTTGGGCTGGTACTTATCGATGCAGTCGACCGTGAGGCCGTGAAATTCAAATAGGGGTGCGTTCCATTCGGAGTCACGCTTGGCCAAGTAATCGTTGACCGTGACCAAGTGTACGCCGCGTCCAGAAAGCGCATTGAGGAAGGCGGGAAGAGTAGACACGAGCGTTTTTCCTTCACCAGTCCCCATTTCAGAGATTTTACCTTTGTGGAGCACCATGCCGCCAATCAGCTGCACATCGTAGTGCACCATGTCCCAGACCACTTCGTTTCCTGCCGCCATCCACTTGTTGTGCCAAATGGCTTGATCGCCTTGAATCTGCACATTGGATTTGGTAGCTGCGAGTTCTCGGTCACGAGGGGTGGCGGTTACTTCGAGCTGACCAACTTCTTTAAATCTTCTGGCAGTTTCTTTGACGATGGCAAAGGCGGTAGGCATCACCTCGTCCAACACCTTTTCCAATTCGGTGTCACGCTCCTTTTCTAAGGCGTCGATTTGGTTGAAGAGCTGGTCTTTTTGGTGTACTGCCTGAGCAGGCAAGGCCTCTATTTGTCCTCGGATATCGGTGATTTTAGCATCAATGGCCTTGAGCTGCTCGTTGATGCGGGCACGAAGGGAATGGGTCTTTTCTCGAAGTTGATCGTCAGATAGGGAGGCCAATCCTGCAAAAATCTGGTTGGTCTCGGTTACCCGTGGAAGAAATTCTTTGATATCTCGGTCGGATTTGGTGCCAAAAACTTTGGCCAATCCTTTTGCAATAAAATCTAGCATACGAATGGGTCTTTCCCCTTTTTTGGGGACTTAAAAATACGCGGTTTTTTTAGAATTGGTACTCCTTGATTGCTTGTAATTCACAAAGGCCTCTAGAAATTGGGGAGCTGAATCTGTCCAGCATAGACCTGCAACGCAGGTCCAATCAGCCAGATGTTGTCAAATCCTTCCTTGGCATTGCCTTCAAAGGTCACTCGCAAATTTCCACCTAGGGTACGGATTTGGATGCTATTTTGTTGGGTAAGGGCTCCACAAACGAGGGCCGCAGCCGTCACACCTGTGCCACAGGAGAGCGTTTCGTTCTCTACGCCACGCTCAAAAGTGCGGACGAAAATTTCGGCATCGCCTAGCTTCTGCACAAAGTTGACATTGCTACCTGCAGGAGCATAGCAAGGATCGTGGCGCAGGACTTGTCCTTGTTCAAAGACCGGATAGGTCTCCACGTCCTCCACCCAGCGCACGTGATGAGGAGAGCCTGTGTGCACAAAGGCGTCGCCCAAGCTTTCTGAGATTTCAGAGACATCTCCCATTTTTAGCGCCACTAGACCGTCCTTCAGGCTTGCCTCATGGGGGCCGTCGATGGCTAGAAATTGCGTTTTTTGGTCAATGATGCCCAAAAAAGCAGCAAAGGCAACTGCACAGCGGGCCCCGTTTCCGCAGAAACTTTGACTGCCGTCTGCATTGAAGTAGACTACTTCAAAGTCGTAGTTGGCATGGGAACGGATCAGAATCAGCCCGTCGGCACCAATGCCAAACCTGCGGTCACAGAGGGCCGAAATGCGCGCAATATTGCCGAGATCCCAAGCCGATTGGCGATCGTCCACTAGGACAAAGTCATTGCCTGTGCCCTGGTACTTGTAAAAGGAAATTAGCTGTGAAACGCCCATCGCTTGAAAGTAGGTAAATCTATTTCTCAATAACGCACAAAGTTACGCATTTGTCAACAAAGGGAACCCCATCTTGGTTTATGCCGTTAATTCGTTTCTGCCATCTACATTTTTCCAAAATAGTGTAGATTCGTAATCCAATCCCTACCTGCTATGAAAAACAAACCGAGCAACCCGAGTCGAAGAGAATTTTTAGCCACCACTGCCAAAGCAGGACTTACTGTAGGCCTGGTGGGCACGGCATTTTCAGACCTTCTTGCCCATCCCGCTCTGGCGGTAGCGGGAACTGGATTTACCCAAACACCTTTGCCCTATGCCTATACGGCCCTCGAGCCGCATATCGATGTGCGTACGATGGAGATCCACTACAGCAAACATGCCGCCGCCTATGCGAGCAACCTTCGGGATGCAGCCAAGGAAGAGGGCGTAAATACGGCGCAGCCCTTGGAGCAGGTACTGGCCTCCATCTCGAAGTACTCCACGAAAATGCGAAACAATGGCGGTGGACATTACAACCACGAACTTTTTTGGAGTATCCTTACTCCTACGGCACTAAGCATCCCTGAGGGAGCGCTATTGAAAGCGATTAAAACCTCTTTCGGAAGTTACGAAGCCTTTGTAAGCCAGTTTGAAGCCGCTGCCAAAACCCGATTTGGATCAGGCTGGGCTTGGCTGCTGGTAGATGCTACAGGCAAGCTCGTCGTGAGTTCGACCCCCAACCAGGATAATCCCCTGATGGATGTGGCCGAGGTGAAGGGCACTCCGATTTTGGGCTTGGATGTGTGGGAGCATGCCTACTACTT
>CAMCBC010000143.1 GCA_945872775.1 Spirosoma fluviale
CATAACAATACCATCAGAGGCGTTCACACAGCCTTGGAAGCTATTTTTGAAGAAGGGCAGTATGCAGACAAAGTCATTGAACGCACCCTGAAGTCCAACCCCAAGTGGGGAGCAAAGGACCGTTCCTTCATTGCGGAGACGACTTACGAGATGGTGCGCTGGTGGCGATTGGTCAATTTTCTCAGCCCCTCCAAGGACCCTTGGGACCTCTTTGGCACCTACTGGCTGATGCAAGGCAATGAACTCCCCCCTTGGGATGAATTTGCCCGCCTGCAACCCGAAAAAATCAAATCCAAATACGATTCCATTACCGATCCAGGTCTCTTGGAATCCATACCCGAATGGCTCCAAACGCTCGGTTCCCAAGAATTGGGCGAGAAGTGGGAGGCTGAAATCCATGCCCTCAACGAAGAGGCAGAGGTAGTTTTGCGTGTCAATACGCTAAAAACTACCCGTGAGCGTCTCAAAAATCTACTGGAAGCGGATGGCATCCGAAGTTACTTGGTCAAGGGCTACCCAGATGCCTTGGTGCTACAGGAGCGCCAAAATGTATTTCGCCATCCTTCTTTCAAGGAGGGTTTGTTTGAAGTGCAAGATGCCAGTTCCCAGTTGGTAGCCGCCGCGCTACAGGTGGAGCCAGGCATGCGGGTCATTGATGCCTGTGCAGGTGCCGGAGGGAAGTCCCTTCACCTTGCTGCGCTGATGGGCAACAAGGGCAAGGTCATCTCAATGGATGTGGAAGAGTGGAAGTTGCAGCAGGCAAAGCTTCGAGCACGAAGAAATGGAGTTTCCATCTTTGAACCCAAAATCATTGAAGGTTCCAAGACCATCAAGCGACTCAAGGAATCTGCCGATCGACTACTCCTCGACGTACCTTGCTCCGGATTAGGGGTGCTGCGAAGAAACCCAGACACGAAGTGGAAGCTCTCTGCAGAATCCATTGCGAAGGTTCAAGCCACCCAACAGGAAATTCTCCAAAGCTATCCTTCCATGTTGAAAAAGGGAGGGCAGCTAGTTTACGCGACCTGCAGCATCTTGCCTTCGGAAAATCAGGAGCAGATCAAGAAGTTTTTGGCAAGCGAAGCCGGCAAAGACTTTGAATTGCTCGAAGACCGCAAGGTGCTCGCCCAAGAAAGTGGATTTGATGGGTTTTATATTGCGAGGCTGTTGAAGAAGTAGGGAATTGTACGAAGTACCTGCCTAGCGCAGTCAGGCGAGATACGATGGAAATAGGGTAGAAATAGACTTCGCTACGCCTGCCCGCCGCGGAGGGCTCCGTGAAATAGTTAGATAGAAATACGGTGGAGATACTATAGAAATAGACTTCGCTACGCTCCATGAAATAGGTAGTTATAGCATCTGAATTCCTTATTTCACCGAACGTGCCTGCCCGCCGCGGGGGGCTCGGTCTATTTCTAGTGTATTTCCATAGTATCTCGTACTTGGTACATTGTACTTCGTACATGCCACAATAATATTTTTCACATTCTAGTAATCCAACACAAATTCCATGTAACTTTGACGGGCAAATAGGGTTCCCTACCACCGATATTTGCCATGAATAAAAACTCATCGAAGTTTCTATACGAAGCACTCACCTACGACGACGTGCTTCTTGTTCCAGGATATTCTGAAGTGCTCCCACGCGAGACCTCTACAGCCACCTGGCTCACCAAAAAAATCAGATTGAATATTCCCTTAGTTTCTGCTGCCATGGACACGGTAACGGAGGCGGAATTGGCGATTGCCATTGCCTTAGAGGGTGGTTTGGGTTTTATTCATAAAAACATGTCGATTGAAAAGCAGGCTGCTCAGGTGCGCAAAGTGAAGCGTTCCCAGGCCGGAATGATTCTCGATCCCATCACGCTTGACATCAACTCTAAAGTGCGCGATGCAGAAGCCATCATGCGCGAATTTCATATTGGGGGCATTCCTGTGGTAGATGAGCACAAGGTGCTCAAAGGAATCATCACCAACCGAGACCTACGCTTTATCAAGGATGCCAATCGCTTGATCCGTGACATCATGACTCGGGAAAATTTGGTGACTGCCAAGTCCGGCATCTCCCTCGAGCAGGCTGAAGAGATCCTTCAGGAATATAAAATTGAAAAGCTCCCAATCGTTGATGAAGAGGGCAAATTGACAGGCTTGATCACCTACAAGGATATCCTAAAGCGCAAAGACAAGCCCAATGCCTGTAAAGACGAGTTTGGAAGACTTCGCGTGGGTGCCGCAGTAGGCGTGACTGCGGACATCGTAGAGCGGGTTGAGGCCCTAAAAAATGCAGGTGTAGATGTGGTTTCCATCGATACCGCACACGGACACTCCAAAGGAGTAATGGATACCTGCAGAAGAATCAAAGCTGCTTTTCCAGATCTTGAAGTAATTGTTGGCAATATCGCCACCCCAGAAGCAGCTGTAGCCCTTGCAGAGGCAGGTGCCGATGCGGTAAAAGTGGGTGTGGGTCCTGGATCTATCTGCACCACCCGCATCATTGCAGGGGTTGGGGTACCGCAGCTTTCTGCTGTGTATGAGTGTGCCGAAGCACTAAAAGGAACAGGCGTACCCGTGATCGCCGATGGAGGAGTTCGTTATTCAGGGGATTTGGTCAAAGCCATTGCCGCAGGAGGTAGCTCCATCATGATTGGCTCCTTGCTAGCAGGTACCGAAGAAGCTCCTGGAGAGATGATCATTTTTGAAGGCAGAAAATTCAAAAGTTACCGAGGCATGGGTTCTTTGGAGGCCATGGAATCTGGTTCCAAGGACCGCTATTTCCAGGACGCAGAAGACAACATCAAAAAATTAGTTCCGGAAGGAATTGTAGGCCGCGTGCCATTCAAAGGGCTGGTTTCTGAAGTGCTGTACCAGTTGGTAGGAGGCTTGCAGGCAGGCATGGGCTACTGTGGCACCAAGACCATTGAAGACCTTCAGTCCAATGGTAAGTTTGTAAAAATCACGACGGCTGGAGCCAAGGAGTCCCACCCACACGATGTGAGTGTGACGAGTGAGGCACCAAATTACAGCATCAAATCATAAGCAAGGGAAACCGGTCTAAAAGCCGGTTTCTTTTTTTATTTTTGTTTCATCCGCTTACAAAAAGCGATTTTGCTCTGTCCAGCCTCTATGTTTTCTACGGTGTACAAGAAGATTCTCAAACCCCTCCTTTTTCTACTGCAGCCCGAAACTGCCCATCACTTTACCTTTGGGATGATCCATTGGGCCTTTAACTTTCCTTTGCTGAAGCCTATTGTTTCTTCGCTATTCAAATTGGAGGATCCGCGATTGCAACGGGAAGTCTTTGGATTGAAATTTTCCAACCCAGTGGGACTTGCTGCGGGCTTTGACAAGGACGCAAAGTTGATTGATGAGATGGCCATGCTTGGTTTTGGCTTTATAGAAATCGGTACACTCACTCCAAAGCCCCAAGAAGGCAATCCCTTGCCTCGACTTTTTCGCTTGCCTCAAGATGAAGCCCTGATCAACCGCATGGGATTCAACAATGGAGGTGTATTGGGCGCCATTGACCGGCTCAAAAAAAGAAAGTCTTCCGTCATTGTGGGTGGCAACATCGGCAAAAACAAGGTGACTCCAAACGAGGAGGCACTTTCCGACTACCTGTATTGCCTAGAAGCGCTGCATCCTTACGTAGACTATTTTGTGGTGAATGTAAGTTCCCCCAATACCCCCAACCTACGCGACCTCCAGGAAAAGGAACCTTTGAAAAAACTATTGCTTGGAGTCAAAGAAGCCAATGCGCAGCACCCGAACCCGAAGCCCATCCTACTCAAGATCGCGCCAGACCTGAGCAATGGACAGCTAGATGACATCATTGAGATCGTCCGAGAAACGCAAATTGAAGGCGTCATCGCCACCAATACCACGCTGGATCGATCCAATTTGAGTACGGACTCCACAAGCCTCGAACACATCGGTGCGGGTGGAGTGAGTGGCAAGGCCTTGGAAAAAAGAAGTACCGAAGTGATCCGCTACCTCCACCAGCAGTCGGGAGGAGCCTTCCCCATCGTCGGGGTGGGAGGAATTTTCTCCGCAAAAGATGCCATCGAGAAGCTGGAAGCGGGCGCAAGCCTAGTTCAGGTGTACTCGGGCATGATTTATGAGGGACCCAACTTGATCAAAGAAATCAAGAAGGGCCTACAGCGATATTTCGCAAAGTAAGTTGGCATTCTTGACACTTTTGGCTAACATTAACCTTCGTATTTTATTTTCAAATGGCATCCGAATCACCCAAGACCAATACGTTTCGAAAGAAAGCTGAAAACGCGCCCAAGGCGAGTCCGGAACCTAAAAAGCCTGCGTTCTCGGTTGGAAAAATAGAAACCAAACAGGTGGGCATCACCTTCGGTATTATTTTGATTTCGATCAGCATTTTTCTGGGAGTCGCTTTTGCCTCCTACTTGATGAACGGGCCTCAGGATCAGAGTTTGGTCATGAACAATGCGGACCAATCGATCCGCGATGCAGCAAAAGAATCTAAAAATTGGTTGGGATACTTAGGTTCACAAGCAGCCCATTGGATGATTTTCCGTTGGTTCGGGGTAGCAGCTTTCCTTTTTCCCCCCTTCTTATTTCTAATTGGCTTTCGTTGGACCTTTCAGGTTTCGCTGTATTCACTTACCCGTTATGCTGTTTTTGCCTTATTCTTTGTAGCATGGATCGGTTTGGTCACGGGCTATGCAGGGATCTTGATCGAAGGATATTCCTATTGGAGCTTTGCTTCGGGGGGATTGGGCTATGAACTCGCAAAGCTTTCCTATGACTTTTTGGGAATGGGAACCTGGTTGCTGATTTTCGGCACCCTATTCATTTTCATTGTGTTGTTCTATGGGATACAGCAACTGAATTGGTTTCCTCCCAAGACCAAGCCTGCAGATGAATTAGAACTTGACAAAGATTCCAACTCAAGCATTCCTTCCCCATTTTTTGGTGCAGAAGGGGAAGAAGAGATTGAGGACGATGGAAGTGCCTGGGAGGTCAAGTCCGACGATCCGGAATTGCCCATGGCAGGAGATAAGGTGGATTTTGGCTTGGCTGAAGAAGCTTCAGCACCAATTCCACCCCTTCAATTCAGCGATGACTTGGAGGAGGACCTCTTTGATGTGCCACAAGTCAACTTGCTAGAAAGCGAAAAAGATTCCATTCTTCTGAAGGAAGGAAATTTTACCCTGCAAAAGGGACCTGAAGAGGAAAAGACTGCGGAGGAGGTGGAAAATTTGGATCCCTACGATCCAACCCTAGACCTACCCCGATACAAGTATCCCACGATCGACTTGCTCAACGAATACGATTTCAAGAAAGTCACCGTTTCCCGTCAGGAACTTGAGGAAAACAAGGACAAGATTGTAACCACCTTGGAGAACTTCCAGATTGGTATCCAAGGAATTCAGGCGACGATCGGACCTACGGTGACCCTATACGAGATTATCCCGAATCCAGGGGTCAAAATCTCCAAGATCAAAAACCTAGAAGATGACATCGCCTTGAGTTTGGCGGCTCTTGGAATCCGTATCATCGCTCCAAT
Source organism: Spirosoma fluviale (assembly GCA_945872775.1). Taxonomy (GTDB): domain Bacteria; phylum Bacteroidota; class Bacteroidia; order Cytophagales; family Cyclobacteriaceae; genus Algoriphagus. Next base: position 5,540 of record CAMCBC010000143.1, read on the forward strand.
TCCTGGAAAAGGAACCATAGGTATCGAAGTACCCAACAAGAATCGAGAATTGGTGCCGGCTCGCGCAGTGCTGGGTACTGAAAAATTCATGAAGTCCGACAAGGACCTTCCCATTGCATTAGGAAAAACCATCTCCAACGAGGTCTTTGTAGCCGATCTTGCCAAAATGCCTCACTTGCTGATGGCGGGAGCCACCGGACAAGGAAAGTCAGTAGGCCTCAACATGATTTTGGCCTCTCTGATTTACAAGAAGCACCCCTCGCAACTGAAGTTTGTCTTGGTGGATCCCAAGAAGGTGGAATTGACCTTGTTCAACAAGATTGAACGACATTTCCTTGCCAAGCTTCCTGGCGCCGAGGAGGCAATCATCACCGATACCAAGAAAGTTATCCATACGCTCAATTCCTTGTGTATGGAGATGGACAACCGCTATACCTTGCTCAAGGAAGCAGGGGTACGGAATTTGAAGGAATACAATGCCAAGTTCGTGGCTCGAAAACTGAACCCCGAAAAAGGACATTATTTTATGCCCTACATCGTGCTTGTGATTGACGAGTTGGCGGACTTGATGATGACGGCAGGCAAAGAGATCGAAGCTCCTATTGCCCGCTTGGCACAGCTGGCCCGAGCCATTGGCATTCACTTGGTCGTAGCAACGCAACGTCCTTCGGTCAATGTGATTACGGGCGTGATCAAGGCCAACTTCCCTGCCCGACTATCGTTTCGTGTGACTTCCAAAATTGACTCGCGTACCATTTTGGACGCAGGCGGAGCAGATCAATTGATCGGAATGGGCGACATGCTCCTTTCTGTCGGATCGGAAATGACCCGCATCCAATGTGCCTTCCTTGATACCCCAGAAGTGGATGCAGTTTGCGATTGGATTGGGGAACAAAAAGGCTATTCCTCAGCTTACCTTCTTCCAGAATATGTTGGGGAAGATGGCGAGGGCTCAGGAGCGGACATTGACTTGTCGGATCGAGATCCATTATTTGACGAAGCAGCACGCTTGATCGTACTCCACCAGCAAGGCAGCACCTCCTTGATCCAGCGTAAGCTGAAGTTAGGATACAATCGTGCCGGCAGGATCGTAGATCAGTTGGAAGCTGCAGGAGTGGTGGGACCCTTTGAAGGATCCAAAGCGCGTGAGGTTTTAATTCAGGACGAAGTAAGTTTGGAACGGTTATTGAGTAGTTTGTAAGCGATGCCTTACGGATTACGGCAGACCTTCCATGAAATTTAAATTTCTTTTTTTTGCATTTTTAGCTTCCTGCTTCCTCGCGGCACCTAGCCAAGCTCAAAAAGACCCCAAGGCAAAAGTAGTATTGGATGCCATGAGCCAAAAATTTCAAAGCATGAAGGGGTTTACCGCAAGCTTTGAATACACCTTCCAAGATGAAGGAGGGGCAGGTGACCGGCAAACTGGAGAGGTAGCGGTCCTAGGCGATAAGTACCGCCTCAAACTTCCAGATCAAGAGATTTACAACGATGGCAAGACCGTGTGGACCTTTATCCAAACGGCAGGATACAA
>CAMCBC010000144.1 GCA_945872775.1 Spirosoma fluviale
GTATGCTAGCAGCGATGAGTAGTTTCTTCATTACCGAATGGAGACTTAAATAGCAGTCATTTTTAACTGCATTTGGTGTAATTGGGTGTAGTAGCCTCCCTTTTCCAAGAGAGATTGATGGGTGCCGGTTTCTACGATTTCGCCTTTGTTGAGCACCAAAATCTGGTCTACCTTCTGGATCGTAGAGAGGCGGTGGGCGATGACGATGGAGGTCCGTCCCTGCATCATTTTTTCGATGGATTCTTGGATCAGCTCCTCGGTCTCACTGTCCACTGACGAAGTAGCTTCGTCCAAAATCAAGATTTCTGGATTGTAGACCATGGCCCGCACAAAAGAAATCAGTTGACGTTGTCCCACAGAAAGGGTGGCGCCTCGTTCCATGACATTGTATTCTAGGCCACCGGGTAGCTTTTCGATGAATTTGGAGGCGCCTACCAGTTCGGCCGCTGCCAGCACCTGCTCTTTGGTGATGTTGGGATTGCCCAAGGTGATGTTTTGGTAAATGCTGCTGGAGAACAAAAACACATCTTGCAGCACGACGCCAATGTGCTTTCTGAGCGCAGACAATTCAAAGTCTTGAATGTTGGTTCCGTCAATTGTGATGGCGCCTTTGTTGATTTCGTAAAACCGTGAAATCAAGTTGATGATCGAAGATTTGCCTGCTCCTGTAGCCCCAACTAGGGCAATGGTCTGTCCTTTTTTAACTTCAAAAGAAATGTTTTTGAGCACGTAATCTTCTTCCTTGTAGGCAAACCAGACTTGATCCAAGCGGACATTTCCTTGAATTTTTTCTGGGTTAAAGCTGCCTTCGTTGGCGATGTGTTCGCTGGAGGCAAGGAGCTTAAAGATTCGGGAGGAACTCACTACGCCCATTTGGAGCGTGTTGAAGCGGTCAGCAATCATTCGTATCGGGCGAAAGAACAATTGCAAATACATGATAAAGGAAATCAAAATACCGATTTGCAAGTCCATGCCCAGCACGCCTACTGCGCCGTACCAAACCACTAGGCCGATTCCAATGGCCTGGATGATTTCTGCTACAGGGAAGTAGACCGAATAATAGAGGACCGAACGGATGTGTGCTGCGCGGTGCTCCCGGTTGATTTCTTTAAACTTGTCAAACTCACGTTTCTCACGGTTAAAAAGCTGCACGATGGTCATACCGGTGATGTGTTCCTGGAGAAAGGAGTTCAGGTTGGCCACAGCATTGCGGACATCGTTGAAGGTCACCTTAATTTTTTCCTTGAACACATAGGTAGAGATGATCAACAAGGGGAGGGTAGACAAACTGACCAAGGTCAGTTTCCAGTCAATGTAGAACATCACGCCTAAAATGGTGACGATTTGAAGTAGGTCCCCGATGATGGCGGCAAGCCCTTCGCTAAACACATCAGCGAGGGTTTCGATATCGGATACATTTCGGGTAACCAGCCTTCCGATGGGGGTGTTGTCAAAAAATTGGAGACGAAGTTTGAGTAAGTGCTTGTACAGGCGTACGCGAATGTCTTTGATGATCACCTGACCAATCCAACCGGAGTAGTAGGTGTGGGCCCACTGGGCAAAAGCTTGGACGACCATCAGCCCCACTAGAATGTAAATGATTTGAAGTAGCCCCGCTGCATCCCCGACAGCCACATGCTCATCGATGGCAATTTGGATCAGGTAGGGTCGGGTAGGCGCTAAAATCGCGAGTGCCAGCGTGAGAAACACCAGAAAATAAAATTGCTTTTGGTACGGCTTTACATAGGTGTACAGCTGTCGCAAAACCTTCATGTCTAGGATTTCTCCTGCCGACTCTTTCTCTTTTTCTAAGCTCAATGCGGGTTAGTCTAAATAAATGTGTGTTGGGTACTCAATATTGTTGAGGAATAATCCTTTGGCGGGGGCTGCTTTTCCGGCTTGATTTCGATCCTTGGAAGCAATCACCCGGTGAAGGTCTTCCACTGGTCTATGGCCAAAGCCAACATCCAACAAAGTGCCAACGATGGAGCGCACCATGCCTCGCAGAAATCGGTTGGCCGTAATGTGAAAAAGCAATTCATCCCCTTTTGGTTCCCAATAAGCTTCATAAATCTTGCACCGAAAGTGCTTCACTGCGGTATGCACCTTGCTAAAGCACTCGAAATCCTCGTATTCCAGCAAAATTTTGGCCGCTTCATTCATTGCATTAACATCCGGCTGCTGAAATAGTTGCCAAGAAAGTTCCTGCAAAAAAGGATTTTTTGAAAAGTTGATGCGGTAAAAATAGGAACGTTTGAGGGCATTAAAGCGGGAATGCGCCTCCGGTTTCACTTTTCGGACGGCATGAATGCCAATTTCCTTGGGTAGAATGGCATTGAGGGCTTTGAGAAAATTTTCTCCGAGCTCCATGTCTTGTAGGTCAAAGTGGCAGACCTGCAGTTGCGCATGTACTCCCGTGTCGGTGCGTCCGCTGCCAAGGATAGAAATGGGTGTTCTGAAGTAAGTACTCAGTGCTTTTTCAATGCACTCCTGAACGGTAAATGCATTTTGCTGCACCTGCCATCCATGAAATGGACTGCCTTTGTAGCTCAGCTCTAGAAAATACCGTTGTGTGTTGTCGTTCATTGCAGCGCAAAGATACTATTCCCAATCAAATCCACGGACAAGAATTGTTTTCTTGATATTCCCATCGGAAGGGGTTTTCTTTGTTAAAAAAAAGATTGCTATGATTCAGCGTGTACAAACTATTTTTCTTTTTCTGATCGCGGTAGGCATGGGAGTGACCCTAAGTACGCAACTTTGGATGCAAGGTGATGTAGATGGGGATTATTGGACCCTGTCAGCCTTTATGCTGACCAACTTGGACCAGGGCGGTGAGGTGATCCAATCTTCTTCCAAATGGTACCTTGGCGCGCTAGCAGCTCTTGCTGCAATTTTGGCTTTAGCATCCATCTTCCAGTACCGCCTCCGTTCCCGTCAGCTCTTGCTCAACATGATCAATTCCCTCGTGATGGTCTCTCTAGTTGCCGCAACTTTCTTGACCACCAACGGAATAAACGAAGCCATTCAAGGCCAAGATGGGGGTGACTACGGGATAGGATTTTGGTCGATTTTGGTGTCCATGGTCATGAACATGCTCGCCAATCGCTTTATCAAAAAGGACGAAGCGCTGGTGCGTTCCGTAGATCGAATTCGTTAAACAAATAGAATAAACCCGATTTTCCACCTAGAAGAAATAGGGTGGAAATAGACTGCGTGAAATAAGTAGAAATAGTTTCCACTGTGCTTTTTGAAATAAGTGGAAATTGTAGCAGAATCTTCTATTTCACCAAGACTTCTCGGTTTAATTCAATTGTATTTCGTTCTTTATACTTTTTTCTCTTGGCTCTTGTATCTTGCTTCTTCTCAATTCAGCAACCCACCTCTTCTCTATGAAATTTGAAACCCTCACCATTCACCTCAGCAATGGGACTCATGAGAGTCACGGCGCTGTGGTGCAGCCCATCACCTTGAGTACCACCTTTGAACATGGTAACGAGGCGGGCATGCTTTATTCTCGAGCCAACAATCCCAACCGACATTCCTTGGAACAGGTACTGGCGGCTATGGAAAAAGGGGAGGATGCTGCGGCTTTTTCTTCGGGCAATGCCGCCGGTACAGCCGTTTACCAGGCCCTTGCGCCAGGATCCCATATCGTAGCTCCGGATGACATGTATCACGGACTCCACAATTCCATGGTGCAGCTCTTTGCGGGCATCCACGAGGTGACCTTTGTGGACATGAGTGATATCGAAGCCGTAAAAAACGCCATCCGTCCCAATACGGCGCTCTTTTGGGTGGAATCGCCTTCCAACCCGCTCTTGAAGATCACGGACATTCGTCAGATTTCTGCTTTGGCTAAAGCGCAGGGAGCCATTTTGGCCTGTGACAGTACCTTCGCTACGCCTGTATTTCAAAATCCCATCGAACTGGGTGCAGACTTGGTCATGCACAGCAGTACCAAATACTTTGGGGGGCATTCCGATATTCTCGGAGGAGCCTTAGTTACGGCGAAAAAGGATGCCTTCTGGGAAAAAATCAGAAATGTGCAGCGCATTGGCGGCGCAGTTCCTTCCCCTACAGACTGCTATTACTTGACGCGCAGCATACGCACGCTGGCCTACCGTATGAAGGGACATGCAAGCAATGCAAAAGCCTTGGCGGAATTTCTAGTTTCCCACGAACAAGTTGAAAAAGTATACTACCCAGGATTGGCTTCTCATCCCAATCATGCCGTGGCAGCAAAGCAGATGCATGGCTTTGGAGGAATGGTTTCTTTCACGGTAAAAGGCGGAGCGGCGGCGGCGGATTTGCTGGTGTCCAAACTTCGTTTTTTTGCCAATGCCACGAGTTTGGGTGGAGTGGAGAGTTTGATCGAGCGCAGGGCTGCTGTGGAGGGGCCTAATACGACCACTCCGGAAAATCTACTGCGTGTATCCGTAGGACTGGAACATATCGATGATTTGATCGAAGATATGAATCAGGCGTTAGGATAGCTAACAGACGACGGTCCACGGTCAACAGCCCATTTAATTTAGCTTCAAAGCCTTATTCTAGTGGGGATGCTCTCCTTGCTGATACTTTTGAAAATGCCATAAATAAGAAAGGTCCCGCTCATACGGGACCTTTCTGCTTATTTGTAGATCGTAATGGGCCAACTGTCGTTGCCCAGGTTGATGTCGGTCGTCACCTTGTCGGGATCGATCACCACCTGCTTGATCTTCTTGCTTCCTTTGTGGAGGTAGGTCCAAGTGTCTCCTCGTTGCCAAATTTCTACGGGTAAGTTTACCCGCTCGGTTGAGTTGTCTGTGTAGGTGATTTCAAGGGTAACAGGCATTGGGAAATCTCCTTTGTTTACGAGGCTAATCACTTGATTTTCGCCGTAAGGCTGCACTGTCGTGATGCCTAAATCGATATTTCCATTGCCATAGAACCAGCCCTTCCAGAACCAAGACAAGTTCTCGCCGGCCACATTCTCCATGTGATTGAAGAAGTCTCCAGGCTGTGGGTGCTTGTAAGCCCAGGTCTTGATGTAGGAGCGGAAGGCGTTGTCAAAGCGCTCTGGGCCCAGGATATATTCGCGAAGCATCACCAAGCCCACTGCTGGCTTCATGTAAGCTACCATACCCAAGTTGCGGGTATCAGTGATGTCTGGATAGTTGTCAATTCCTTCGCGGCTGTCGCTTGTGAAGTAGTTGTTGAAGTTGCGGGTTTGGATTAGTGTCGAAGGATACTCTCCCTTGTTGAAGGCATTGGAGCTGTAGTGGTTGATGAAGGTATTGAAGCCTTCGTCCATCCAGGCGTAGCGTCGCTCGTTGGTGCCGACGATCATCGGAAACCAGTTGTGTCCAAACTCGTGGTCTGTAACGCCCCAAAGCGATTCTCCCTTGGATTGGTAGTGGCAGAAGTTGAGTCCTGGGTATTCCATCCCGCCAATTTCTGCGGCTATGTTGGTGGCAGTCTCGTAAGGGAATTCATACCACTGCTTGGAGTAGTATTCGATGGAAGCCTTGCTGTACTCCGTAGAGCGAGTCCAGGCATTCTGCCCGTTGCTTTCGATGGGATAGGCAGACTGGGCAAGGGCTGTTTTGCCACTTGGGAGATTGATGCGTGAAGCATCCCAGATAAACGAGTCTGAAGTACCGAAGGCCACATCGCGTGCATTTTGGATGCGGAAGTGCCAGGTTACCGTGCCGCTCTGCTTGGGACGGGTAAGTGCTGTGTTTTTGATTTCTTCAGGAGAGACTAGGTAGACTGTTTCCTCGCTCTGGGAAGCTTTGGTGTAGCGTGTCAAAAGTTCCTTGCTAAGCACTTCGGTAGGGTTCATCAGTTTGCCTGAACCTACCACGATGTGGTTATAAGGCACAGTGACCTTGTAGTCAAAGTTGCCATACTCCAGGTAGAACTCTCCAGCACCTAGGTAGGGCTCACTATTCCATCCTTCGGTCTCGTCAAATACGGCCACTTTAGGATACCACTGCGCAAAAGCATAGATCCAACCGTCTTTAACTTTCAATCTACCCATGCGGTCCATGCCTTTTTGAGGCACTTTGAAGGAGAAGTTCATCGAAACCGTCGCTTTGCCTCCTTTGGCGGGGATGGGCTCGGCAAACCACACCTGCATGCGCGTGTCGTCGATGAGGTGCTTCGTGGAGGTAGCACCTTTGGGACCCACCTTGGCAAGTACGTTGCTGATTTGATAGCCACCGTCGATATCCCCGTTGTAGCGATTGCCTTGTACCGGGGTGGTGAGCGTTCCTCTAGACGTGGGCGTAAATCGATTTTGCTCCAGCTGCAGCCATACAAAGTCCAAGGTTTCTGGGCTATTGTTGGTGTAGGTGATAGTCACCTTACCGGATAGGGTATGGCTCGCTTCGTCTAGGGCCACTTCCATCTGGTAGTCGGCGGCATTTTGCCAGTAGGCTTCACCAGGCTTGCCAGAGGCAGAGCGGTAGCTGTTTCCTCTTCGGTCGATGACCTCTGCGAAGTTTTTTTGGTTGTTGTCCTTTCCTTGCTGTGAAAAAGTAGGGAAAGGAGCATTGAGAAGAAAGAGGGACAAAAGTCCTCCCAGTAGGAGTATTCTTTTCATGATTGGGTTGTATTTGCGTTCAAAATACGAACAAAACTGCTTTCGATGAATTTTTTTACGAGAAGGAGGGAGAAAGGGTTAGTTGAAAGGTACTTTATCCGGGTTTCGTGCATGTATTTTGTTGAATTTGGAGTGGGGATTTCTTTTTTTCTACTCATTTTCAATAATTTAAAAAGAGATGGAGAAAAAAAATAGGGAAGGCTATTGCATAAAATCTGATTCAGATTACCTTTGCAGTCCCTTCTGGAAAGAACGTGAATGGGAGTTTAGCTCAGCTGGTTCAGAGCATCTGCCTTACAAGCAGAGGGTCGGGGGTTCGAATCCCTCAACTCCCACATCAAGTCCCGAAGAAATTCGGGACTTTTTTTTGTCTCAAAAAATTTAAGAAGTCAGTAA
>CAMCBC010000145.1 GCA_945872775.1 Spirosoma fluviale
CTGTAACCAAGCATTATTTGGATTCATTTGACCAAGAACAGATACATGAAATCAACAATTTTCTTCCATAAAAAAGGACCCGAAAGGGTCTTTTTTAGTTTGTGACCAGTGGGGATTTTCTTGCAAAAAAAGTGCAAAAAAAGTGCAAAAAAAGAAGGAAAAAGGTTGAAAAAACCGAAAATCAAGTCGATCTCAATACTATGTAAGTAGTTAATAATCAATCTGTTGATTGGACTGTGAAAATCTGGAAATGGGTCTTTTTTTCCTTACAAGCAGAGGGTCGGGGGTTCGAATCCCTCAACTCCCACATCAAGTCCCGATTTTTTCGGGACTTTTTTTATTTTAAAGAGTCTGGGGTTCTCCCACAATTCTACGGGATCAACTTCCACAGCATAGCCAGAATTGAGCGAATTCTAGTTGACCGGTATAAAAAAGTAACGGGAGTAATGTTCCGGTTTATTCACTTACAGCTTCCCGAATTCGGGGGGCGTAATTATGGATTTGGAAAAACATCAGTTGCAAAATCTCTACCAGCTGTTCTAAATCAACTTTTGACTCGACTTTGGAGAGGGGCATGACGTAGCGGAAATACACCAGTCCCGCCTGAGGATCGCAAACAAAGCCGGGGGTAATCAATTCACTATTCATGAAGTGAAGGATGGAATCCAGGTATTTTGGGTATTCAGGCGTGATTTCCAAGACAGGTACGACAAACTGAAGCATGCGAAATGCATCTACTTCCTCTTCCAGATCGGGGATGTAGCCGATCTCCATCACAAAACTTTCTTTCTCCTTGGTTTCGAAAAACAATTCCAAATAGGACGCCGCAGGATCGCCTTGACCTAACTTCAGTGAAACTTTTACGTTTCGCTTTACCAAAAAATCTTTTATTGCTTCAAGGGTCATTTTTTTTTGATTGGAGTAAACTAGTAGCCCATTCTTGCCATTTCAAAATCAAACTAAAAGGTTATTGAGCAGAAAACAATTAAAGTTCGATCTCGTTCACTCGATTTTCCGCCTTAAATTTCTTAAAGCCTTCCGCTGCCCCAGTATATCCGTCTCCTTTTACCTTCAAAACTCCATAATTTTTAAAGAATACGATATTTTTTCCAGCTCCTTTGGTGGAGTTAAAGACGATTCCGTCACGAGCATCTTCACGAACCTTTTTCTCAATTTTTTTAGGTTGACTTTTTACCATGTCTGCTAGCACATCCGTAGAAGAGGCATCGACTAAATCTGCAGTACCGGCACCGGTATATTCAATTAGATGGACAGCGGAAAGTAAGCCTTTTGAAGGATCTCCCCCTTCTTTGAAATTGTCGTATTCATGCGCTTGAACTTCTGCATAGGAGGTTTTTAGGTCGGTAGCTACATAGAACCCCCCTCCAAATCTGCCTGCAGGATTATGAAATCGGGGATCTACTCGGTCAAGAATACTTTTTGCCGATCGTTCATTGGTGGTGACGTGAAATGCTGATGCAATTCCTTGATCGTAGGTAGGTAAAACTTCTTCAGTGGCTTCTACTCCCTCAATTCCCTTTGAAGCTTTAAACCATAAATCATCATCAAGCCCTTGTTCATCAATAGTTTCGTTTCCTTTTCCTTCTGGCCAAAGTTCTCCGTCTCTACGGTTAATTGTTTCTGGGGCAGGATTTTTAGGGGCTAGTTGAAAGGTATTGGAAGAAAAGAAACTTGAGGAACTATTCGTTTGGGAAGCTTGGAAACCAGGCATTGCCTTGAATTGCATTGCCTTCGCACCCAATACATCTGCTTCTTTCTCCAAGCCTGCATCGTCGTTAATGTTGACTTTGGACTGCAGTTGTGTGGTAGGTTGTACCCGTCCCTCTTTTTGCTGGACCACATGACCTAACTCGTGGGGGAGGTGCTTTTCTTGCCCAGGGCCGAGATGGATATCCGTACCCTGCGCGTAGGCATGGGCCTGAAGTTGGGCAGGTTTGTCCGAGTTGCGGTGCACCTTGACATCATTCATGGACAGGCCAGAGAGGGATTCCATGCCTGACTTAAGCTTGTCTGGGAGGCCCCTTTTATTTTCTTGGCGTTGCACCGGAGCGCTGTTGGTCGTTGGTTGCCGAAGGTCACTGGCCGCTTTCAGTTGGGCGATTCTGGAGGCTCCAGTAAAAAAGGTTGCCTTGGCTTGCAGTTGGGTGGTGTTGCTTCGATTGCCCTTGTCATCGGCTGCTGACTGCAGGCTAAGCAGCTTCGCTGTGCTGGATCGATTGTCGGCATACTCCAATTCTGAAGACTCAATTTTCCCTTCTTGCTTCGGGGCAGCAGTGGCTTTTTTGGTTTCAGTTGAGGGGGCAATCTTAAACTCTGCCATTGGGGGAAATCACGGTAATCAATAAAAAAAATTAATGTACTGCAAAAAGCCTTGCCCCAATCCCTGTTCGAATTTTTGTAGTCCTAATTTTACTTGATTTGAGGCAAATTTGTCGGATTTGAGGGATGATTTTTTATCTTTTTAAGATTTGAGGGAACGATAATTAATGATTTCCCTAACCCAAATGTGCTCATGCTAGGGATTAAACTGCTATCCAAAAATGAATTTTTCAGCTTACTCTAATAGCTACATTTCAGGTTAGGATTATTAAAGGAGCAGCTCAATGTTCATCCAGCAATACCTGGATATCCTCCAGAAGTTGGCTCATTTCTACCGCCAAGGTCCCATTGTAAACTCCCCGAATTCGCTTGGCTTTATCAACCAAAATAAAATGTTCGGTATGCAAAAATTCTGTGCTGTCTTTGGTGAAACCGAGCTCTTCTTCTGCAAAGTAGGATTGCCGAGCAAGCGAATAGATCTCTGATTTATCGCCAGTAAGAAAATGCCAATTTTTGTTCTCAATCTGGTTGGCAGATTTGTAATTTTTCAAGACATAAGGTCTGTCTATCCAGGGTGTAACGGAATACGATAGGAGAACAATCTCTTGGTTTGTTGCCAGACTATCGCTTACAATTTTAAAATTCTTAGTCATCAATGGGCAAATGCTACCGCATGACGTAAAAATAAAATTTGCAACATGTATTTTCCCCTCAATAAGTCCCTGATTGACAAGAACACTGTCTTGATTTAAAAATGAAAAATCACCTATTCGATGGGTGATTTGGTTCTGTACTTCAGTGGGATCACTTAAAAATAGGGGGGTAAAGGTGGGTTCATTGTAATAGGGCAACACAAACAGTTCCTTCTCAACCGGTTTACAGTAAAAAAGGAAACCACTAATTAGCGTTAAAAATACTGTCCGATACATTTTTGCAGTTTTTAGTTCCAAGTAAACCATACCTTTTCCCCTTTACAATTACGTAGTTAGCGCGGATTTTTCCCTCCTCATCCCAAAGTTTTTGAGGGCCACTTTCTTGTCCATTTTCATAATTGGCATGGTGGATTAAGTTTCCTTCGGTATTCCACTCCTTAAATTCTCCTTCGTAGGCATCTTCGCTAGCTACAAACTCAAATTTTTTAGCACCATTTTCCCAGTAAGCCGTTTGAAGGCCATTTTTTGTTCCCTTTGAATAGCTGCGTTCCTCCATCAGTTGGCCATTTGGATACCATTTTTTCCCAATCCCGCTTAATAATCCATCCAAATAGCCTTGAATCGAAAGAGTGTCCAAGCTAGCTACATCGAGTTCAACGACATACCCTGAGTATTTTTCCTCATTAAAAAACACCGTGTCCTGATGAATCGAGATCCTCGGCGAGGACCTGAGGATGAATCGTTCAGGAACGTCTTCCATGACAGGAGTCGTATTTCTCTGCGAACAGGAGAATAGCAACAGAAGGACTCCAAAAGCAAGGAAAGCTTTCATTACCTAGTTACAGTTCCAGCTGTACCATAGTAGCCATTTCCATTCAAATAGGGTGCATCCGCTGTGAAGTGGTAATGATAAATGCCAGCGGGGAAATCAAGGGTAGCGTGGGTGTGGCCGTGATAAGCATCCAAATTGCTGCTGGTTACGGTAGTGCCAGATTCTTCCTGGGGACCATACACGGGAAAGCCATCTAGTAAGAAGCCGACCAAGCCAGATTTTGTGGATTTAACGGTGGTTAGGTACAGTGGCTCTACGTGGTAGTGGTATTGTCCGGTATTTTGCGGATGACCATAATATTTATCAAAGCTAGCGATTTCACCCGTAAGCGCCTGATTATTTGGCCCTGCGTACTGATTGAATAGCGCCACGCCGTTCAAGGCTAATCCGATCACCCCAAGTGGGGTGGCGGCATGGTTGGCATCAACCTTTGGATTTACAGGGATCTTGAAGGTGAAGGACTGTGTTGCAATTTGATTTGGATTCTTGGCAAAAGTATAGCCGCCAAATGTTGTACCGCTGTAGGCTTCGTATAGCGGATTGTTTGTGGGATAATAGGGGCTTTTATGATCTGGAACCCCATTAGTTTTGATGGTGATGTAAGTTCCATCGCTGGTAATGCTGGATGCTCCGTAGATCTTTTTGTAGACGTCAGGGACAGTCGTGTTTTCTTCCGGCAAGGTGGTGGGATCTTCGGTTTTGCTGCATGAAAAACTGCTAACCATCAAAACTAAAGCAAGGAATAGATTTGGAAAAGCGGGCTTTTTGGTAGTCATAGTATTCAAGTAATTTACAATTGTTCCCTTTAAACTTTCAAATTAGGTCTACCTGGTGAAGGCACTTGGAATAAATTTGGGTTTGCTTATTTATTAACTAAACTTATAAATAAGTTTCAATTGAAAGAACACCTAGGATGAATCCTTGCCAAATTTTTATCGATTTGATACAAATTCGCTGGATTTGAGTCATTATTTAGCTCTAATACCCATACTTCCCTTTCCATCGCTTGGATAGGAAGCTGCGGAGTTCTTTTTCGCGAACGTTATCTCCTGGATCATATAGCAGTCTTCCTTTGATCTCCTCAGGGAGGAATTCCTGGGCAACAAAATTGTCTGGAAAATCATGGGAGTACTGGTAGTCCTTTCCATAGGCCAGGTCCTTCATCAGTTTGGTGGGCGCATTGCGCAAGGGGATAGGAATCGAGAGGTTGCCTGTTTCTTTCACTAGGGCCTGGGCCTGGTTGATGGCCAAGTAGGCCGCATTGCTTTTGGGGGAACTGGCCAGGTAGGTGACGCACTGGGAAAGGATAATTCGTGCTTCGGGGTACCCGATAATTTTTACTGCTTCAAAGCAGTTGGTCGCCAATAGCAAGGCATTCGGGTTAGCGTTTCCGATGTCTTCGGAAGCCAAAATCACGAGCCTTCGGGCAATAAATTTAACGTCTTCTCCTCCCTCAATCATTCGGGCTAGCCAATATACTGCGGCGTTGGGATCTGATCCCCGGATGGATTTGATAAAGGCGGAAATGATGTCGTAGTGTTGCTCTCCAGATTTGTCATACAAGGCCACTTGCTGCTGCGCAATCTGCATCACTTTCTCGTCGGTAAGCACACAGGGGTTTTCTTGGATTCCATCGATGACGATTTCGAGGAGGTTGAGCAGCTTTCGCCCATCTCCTCCGGAAATGCGCAGCAGGGCATCGGTTTCCTGTAGCTCCACTTGGATTTTTCGCAAATCTGAATCTTTTTCCAAGGCTTGCTGCACCATGGCAAGCATCTCGGCTTTGCCTAAGGGATTTAAGGTGAATACCTGGCAGCGGGAAAGGAGTGCTGAATTGACCTCAAAAGATGGGTTTTCGGTGGTAGCGCCGATCAGTCGGATGATGCCCTTTTCCACAGCGCCTAAAAGTGCATCTTGCTGGGATTTGTTGAAGCGGTGGATCTCGTCGATGAACAGGACTACACCCGTTTGGAATTTGGCTTTGTCGATGATTTCTCGGATGTCTTTGACCCCAGCATTGATTGCAGACAAGGGATAGAAGGGGGCCTTGATCTCGTTGGCTATGATATTTGCAATGGTCGTCTTGCCTACTCCTGGAGGGCCCCAAAGGATTAGGGAGGGCACATTCCCCGATTTGATGGCTTTGTGTAGAAAGGAGGAGGGCGAAGAGAGATGCTCCTGGCCAATCAGTTCCTCCAATCGGCTTGGGCGCATGCGTTCGGCTAGGGGGGTGGGGTTCATTTTTGAGATGCTAGAGTTTAGAGGCAAGAAGCAAGAACTGGGAAATACGAGTTAAGAAATGCGTATTTATAAATATCGAACGCATAACGCCGATCGAAGAATGATGAATTTAAAATTGTGCTTGGAGCCTAGTCCACTTCAATATTCGGCATCTAGCGTTAGGCATTCGATATTGTTTTTTTTAATCAAAAATTGACTTACTAGAAAGGGGGCGGGAACTCTCATGTATTGTTACTATGGTTATTTGTTCAGCATCAAAAATCAGATATATGATTCTGAAATTTCTAAAAATAAGTTCTCTTACGCTCGAATTGTTTACTTCCGGAACAATCCGCCCAATTTCTGGATGATTAGCGATTAATTGTTCTTTTTCAAAAATCTGATCTACTAGTTTCATGGAAAAATTAGTCGCGACGCTAGAATAGAACTGCTGGATTTTATAAATATCCTCAATGGCTTGTTTTGACCAAGTTATTTTGACCATTCGCGCACCATTTTTTTCGCCTCATCAGTGGTGTAGGTTTCGCCGCTTGTTGCTTGCTTGATTCCGGTTTCAACCTTATTCAATAAGATTAATCGATCCATCAATTCCTCGATTGAGAATTCCTCAGGGAGTGATTTGATGACTTCTATTGCCTTGTCTTTGGTAATCATGGAGTTAACTTTTAGTCAATCTAACGAGAAAAATTCA
>CAMCBC010000146.1 GCA_945872775.1 Spirosoma fluviale
CTCCTACAACTTACGATCCATGGCTGAAAATATCGACCGCAGTTTTCGATCGGACAAGGACTGGTTTGCTCTTTATTCCTCAGCCTTTGAATCTACCTCAGGAACAGGACTTAACCCCAGTGCAGCACACCAACAAGCCAGGCAAGTAGCGGATTTGGGGCGGTACCAACCGGGTACCATGCCCTTTCAAGACTTGCTGGCAAAGCTTCAGCAAGTCAACAATTGGGATCAAGGTGCGGCCCTAAAAGTCAAGGCGCGATTTTATCACGGGGAACTGCAAACCAACCTCACTGAACTCTCTCCCCAATTCTTGCAACCCTTGAAGTTGGAAATGTGGATGGGGATAGACCACAGAACTTATAGCATCGGTGCGGATGGCAATTATTTTGTAAACCCCGTGAAGGGACGAGAAACAGAAAATATCCTCTATTCAAAAACTGGAGGGTATATTTCCCTATCCAAGAAGTTTTGGGAGGATAAAGTTCAGGTAGGACTGGTCCTACGCGCAGACAAAAATGACTATTTCAAGTGGACCTCCAATCCACGTATAAGTGCTGTTTATGTACCCAATAGGCAGCATAGCTTTCGGATAGGCTACCAGGAAGGGTACCGCTTCCCAAGTATTTTTGAAGCTTTTGCCAACATCAACAGTGGTGGAGTCAAGCGAATTGGAGGGCTACCCATCCTATCATCCGGTGTTTTTGAAAACTCCTATTTGGCTTCTTCCATTGCCAATTTTCAAGCCGCCGTGCTTCGGGATTCGAATACAGCAGGCCTACCGGTCTCGGAAGCGATTGCAAAGCATCAAGGAAAATTGGTTAAGACTCCTTACACCTACATTGAACCAGAGCGGATTCAATCGCTGGAAGGGGGATACAGAGGAAGCCTTTTAGGGAATCGATTGGAGCTGACTATGGATGTGTATTTGAGCCGCTTCGAAAAGTTTATCGCTCAAGTGAATGTGAATGTGCCAAAATCCACTGTGCTCGATTCGATTCCTTTTGCGTTAAATGAAAAAAGTTTGCAAACTCCCTATCGGGTATGGACCAATTCATCCTCCACGGTCACCTCGATGGGAGCTTCCTTTGGGTTTACCTTCCGAATGAATTCAAATTGGTCCCTAATGGGCAATTCAACCCATGCGAAGCTTAGGAATTCTTCTAGAGTAGATGGTTTAGAAGACGGATTCAATATGCCAGAATGGACTTTGAATGGAGGCCTTATCGCAAAGAAATTGGTAAAAAATTGGGGGGGAGGAATCCATTACCGTTGGCAAAGCAGGTATTACTGGCAATCCTTTTTGGTCAACGATTGGGTTCCAGCTTACGGTAGTTTGGATATGCACCTGCACTATGGGTTTGCCAAGTTGCCATTGTCCTTAAAAATTGCAGGAACCAACTTGCTCAACCGGAAGTATTATTCTTATGCAGCAGGACCTCAAGTGGGAAGAATGGGGATGCTGACTTTAACTTGGAATTTGTAGTTGGAGTGGAAACACTTCCAATTTCTTTTTTCATTAATGCGAAGGCTCTCGCTGGGATTGTACAGACTTTGGAGAAATGGATCAAATAAACCCTACTTCTTCATTTGAAGAGCAGTTAATTTTAAGGAAGAGGATTGAATTTCCGGAGAAACTCAGTTAGTTTAGCTAACTAAACACACGAGTTATGTCAAAAAAATGGATTAACGGGATACTCACTACCTTGGTGGCGCTCGTATTTGTAGCAAGCGCGGTAGGCAAGTTTATGGCAGATGCCGAAGCCTTGAAAATGGCAGAAAGTTTTGGACTCGATGCTACGACCAATTACGCACTTGGTGTCATCGAAATCGTAGCGGTACTCCTTTTTATACTCCCACGAACAGGCATTTTAGGTACGCTTTTGCTTGCTGCCTATATGGGGGGAGCGATTGCTACGCATCTCGAACATGGGGAGTCGGTACTCATTCCTTGCATCATTCAGGCGGTTCTCTGGTTGGTTGCAGTTTATCGTTTTCCAG
Source organism: Spirosoma fluviale (assembly GCA_945872775.1). GTDB lineage: Bacteria > Bacteroidota > Bacteroidia > Cytophagales > Cyclobacteriaceae > Algoriphagus. The sequence continues at coordinate 1,999 of CAMCBC010000146.1, forward strand.
AATTGGGTACTCGATTGTTCAAAGGAAAGCCCTAAGTGTTTTGGCGCCTTCTTTGTGGTTCACAAAGAAGGCCTTCTAGATTCTTGAGGGGGCCTACCCATTAAAAATTAACTTCACGGTCGTTCCTAGGCCGAGCTCGGAGCGAACCTGAATGTTGCCCTTGTGGCGCCGCATAATCTGCTTTGACAAACTCAAGCCGATACCTGACCCTTTCTGTTTGGTAGTAAAAAAGGGAATAAAAATCTTGCCTAAGGCTTCCTCTTCGATGCCTTTACCCGTATCACTTACTTCCACAATAATCTTCCCAGCTTCATCAATAAATCCCTTGAGTTGAATCTCTTTTTGCGGAGCATCCTCTAGCGCTTGAACGGCATTATGCATGAGGTTGATGAGGACCTGCTCAATCTGCGTTTGGTCTCCAAAAAGTACTAATTCCCGCGGTTGTAGCTCTTTGTGGAGCTGAATGCCATGGCTTTCCAATTGGTGCTGCAACAAGAGTTCCAACTGGTCAAAGAGTGAAGCCAAAGGGATACTTCCGAATTTGGGTGCTGGCACATGGGCCAAGCTTCGAAAATCGGATACAAAGCTCACCAAGCCCTCGCTGCGCTTTTCGATAGTCTGGATTCCTAGCATAAAATCCTCCATATCGGCGGGAGCTAAGCTCTCTTTTTGCTCCTGTTTTTGTTCCAACTCCCCCTTGAGCGTTCCCGCTAGCGAAGAAATCGGGGCAATGGAATTCATAATTTCGTGGGTGAGGATATTCACCAAGTTCTGCCAAGCCTCCATTTCCTTCTCCTCCAATTCGGATTGGATGTTTTGGAGGGAAACGAGTTTGAATCGCTCTCCACGCATCAGTAGTTCGATCACATATACGGAAAGCTGCATGATTCCATCTGGGTGGGCAATCTTGATCAGTTCACTACCCCCAGTCCGCAGTTGCTGTATGGCTTGATGCAGTTCTCTGTTGAGGTGTTCCACCTCCTGGATTTGTTTGAGGTCCTCCACCTGCAGCATGCGCTTGGCAGCCACATTGAGGATTTGAATCTCTCCATTCTCTCCAAAGGTGATCAAACCAATGCTCAGGTGCTTGAAAACAGAGCGGAAATACTGGTAGTTGGCCTCCTTCTCTGCCTGGTCTTCCTTGAGTTTGGCCAATATGGCATTGAATTCAATGTGCAAGTCATCGGTTTCTGTCCCGTCAAACTTGACCGGGTAAAGCTGGCTGTACTTGTCTTGCTTGATGTTGTTCAGGAATAGACGAACTTTTTTGAAGGAGCTCTCCGCATACTTCACCAAAAAAATCAGCTGAATCCCTGCCACTATCAGAAATAGAGAAGTCGCAAAGACCCCCCAGTTTCCCAGAAGGGAGTAAGCCATCAGAAAGAGGGTGGCCGTAAGTAAGCCGATGCGGCCGAGTAAGCCAACTTTATAATCCATACTTCTCCAGTCTTCTGTACAACGAAGCACGTGTGAGTCCCAGTTCCTTGGCTGCCTTGGAGATGTTTCCACCGTTCTTGTCAATGGCTCGCTGGATGGTCGTGCGCTCCATGTCATCTAAATTGAGCGTGCTGCTCTGTTGCACTTTTTCGGATGCCGGCTTGGCTGATAGGAAAAAGAAATCCCGACTATCCAGTTCATCTCCATCCGCCATGATGATGGCCCGCTCGATGGCATGCTGCAGCTCTCGAATATTGCCAGGCCAGTTGTAGCGTTGCAGCAGTTCCATGGCCTGTGGGCGGATTCCCTGGAAGTTTTTGCGGTATTTTTGGGAATACTGCCTCAAGTAATGGTTGGCCAGCTGCGGAATGTCATCCTGTCGCTCTCGCAGCGGAGGTAGGTAGATTTCGACGGTATTGATTCGGTACAAAAGGTCTTGCCGGAAGGAATTGTCTCCAACCATGTCGTGCACGGGCATATTCGTCGCGCAGATCAATCGGATATCTACTGGTATGGATTGGTTGGTTCCGATGCGGGTCACTTCTCGCTTTTGGAGCACCGTGAGCAATTTGGATTGTAAAGGCATGGAAAGGTTGCCAATCTCATCCAAAAATAAAGTGCCCTGATCGGCAACCTCAAATCTTCCTGCTCGGTCTTCTTTGGCATCTGTAAATGCACCCCGCTTGTGTCCAAAGAGTTCGGATTCAAACAAGGATTCTGTAATGGATCCCATGTCAACCCCTACAAAGATATCCTCATTCCGCTGGGAGCGTTCGTGAATTGCCCGAGCGATGAGCTCTTTTCCTGTTCCGTTTTCTCCCAAAATCAAGACATTGGCATCTGTGGAGGCTACCTTGTCGATGATGGAAAAAATATTCTTCATGGAGGCCGACTGGCCAATAATTTCAGTATAGTCCTTTTTGAGGTCGTTTTGGAGGGTTTTTTGTTTTTTGTTCAACTTGTCCACTTGGGTATAGCTCTCCTTGAGTTTGAGCGCTGCGGATAGGGTAGCCACCAACTTTTCATTTTGCCAAGGCTTCAAGATAAAGTCGGTTGCCCCTTCTTTTAGCGCCTGCACGGCCATTTCGACATCTCCAAAAGCGGTGATCAAGATCACGACTGCGTTGGGATCGATCTCTTTAATTTGGTTCAACCAATAGAATCCTTCTTTACCTGAAGTAGTGTCCTCTCGGAAGTTCATGTCCAACAGGATCACATCGAAGTTTTGGGTGTTGATCAAAAATGGGATCCGCCGGGGGTCTTTCTCAATATGAACTTCTTTGGCATGCTTCTTCAATAGCATTTTCACTGCAAAAAGTAAGTCTTCGTTGTCATCGATGATGAGTATACGTCCGAGTTGCTGTTCCATGGGAGTTGTTTTGGATTTACCCTAGAAAAATAGTGCCAATAGGGATTGGATCCCCATAACCTAGTTTGGTAGCGTAAATATGTCCGAAAATGTACGATTTTATCCGGTTATCGGACACTTTTTTTGATTTTGGGTGCCTGAGCATTTTTCCTAACTTTGATGCTCACTAAAACTGAATCAAATGTCAGCTAAAAAAGGGGATGCTGTAGCCGTCCATTACACCGGAAGATTGGAAGATGGGAGCATTTTTGACTCCTCCGTTTCCAGGTCACCACTAAGTTTCACGCTTGGCGATGGCAACATGATTAAAGGCTTTGATTCAGCAGTCTATGGTATGGTGATCGGAGACAAGAAAACAGTGACTATTCCAGCAGCAGAAGCTTATGGAGAGCGTCGTCAGGACATGATGATTGACATACCCTTATCGGAGGTGCCACCACATATCGAGCCAGAGATCGGATTGCAGTTGACCCTCCAAGGTCCAGGTGGACAGCCCATGCCGGTCACGGTTGTGGATATGGACGAGGAGAAAATCACCTTGGATGCCAATCACGAGTTGGCAGGAAAAGACTTGATATTTGATATTGAACTGGTATCTATTAATTAACTTTTCTATATCATAAAGAAGAACTTGAAAAAATCTTCTAAATAGAATTTCGAAAAAAATAGCTCATTGGCGACGCCAGTGAGCTATTTTTATGCTGTAAAAGAATAAATAGTTCAAAAATGAAAATACACAACAGGTCTAAATTCAAAGATGAAAAAGCGGACCATGCTTACTTTGAAAATTGGGTTGGTCAGTTGGAAAAAAATAACGGAAGGAAGTACGAACGATATGAAATTCAGACCTCCCTTGGCAAAACAGTGGTTTGGGGTCTTCATACAAACGAAAACCATCCCAATACCTTAGTGATTTTTCCAGGTGCAAGAACTACTTCCTTGTTCTGGGATTTTGACAAAGGTTTGGATAATCTAGGCCGAGAATTGAGAATTTTTATGGTAGAAACCAATGGCCTACCAAATTTAAGTGAAGGGAACACACCCGATATTAATTCATTGGATTACGGCTTCTGGGCTACTGAGGTGTTTGACCAATTGGAAATTGACAAAGCATACATCGCTGGAGCCTCCTTTGGAGGCTTGATTTGCATGAAATTTGGAATTGTAAGCCCAGAAAGAATTCAAGCCGCATTTTTATTGAATCCGGGTTGCCTGCAACCCTTTTCACTCACGCTTAAAAATCTATACTACAACCTATTGCCAATTCTTGTAACTACTGAAAAGAATGTGTCCAAATTTCTGGATCAAGCAGTCTTTTCAAAGCCCAATCATCAGCTTTCTAGCATTTCAGAGAAGATGATTATCGAGTATGAAGTTTTCGCCATTGCTCGATACATCGATAAAACGCAAAAGCCGTATTACATGGATAAGGAACTTAAAAAGGTACAGGTGGAAACCTATTTGCTTCTGGGAGACAAAGACCTTTTATTTCCTTTTCAGAAATCGGTTGACAATGCCAAAAGACAAATTGAGCCTTTGAAGGAAGTAAAAATTTATCCGAATGTTGGACATGGAATTGAAACTTACGACAAGGCCCTGAATTACATTGGAGACCAAATCAGAACTAGTCGCTAGTTTAAATTTGCTGTGGGTTGTTAGTCTCTAACCTAGTCCTTTGAGGGGAAGGAATAGTTGAAAAAGTCATCAATCCTGTTTCCGACGCACTCATTTCTAAATAGGTATTTTGACTTACCCATTCTCCTAAATTGAAATAGGTAGCGCTTTGGCCAACAGGGAGTTGCAGCGGAAGGTGGCGGTGACCAAAGATGTAGTAGTCATGCGGTGCCGATTGCTCCACTTCCTTGCAATAGGCCCAGAGCCATTCATCTGCCCCTAAAAATCGCTGTTCATCCTTACTACTGTTACTGATTCGGCTTTTACCAGACCAGGC
>CAMCBC010000147.1 GCA_945872775.1 Spirosoma fluviale
GCTTACACGAGTGGTGGCGGTACAGCCCCAGCCTATGCACTTCAGAACATCAAAAATGGGGGTGCCTATTCTCTGATTTTGACAAGCACGACCAATTCGGGCGTAGGCACATTTACTGCCACTGGATTTACCTTCAAATACATGGGAACGACAGGAATGACTTCCGGCAAAAATCACATCTATTCCTTTATTGTGGTGGGAACGGTTGTGTATGTAAGTATGGCCACCGAAAACTAACATCTCCATGAAAAAATTGCTGCTATTTTTCTTTCTCCTTTCGTGTTACCAGGTAGAAAAGGTACAGGCCCAACTTTTTGGAGGGCAGCTCAAATCTTCTTCTTCCTCCTATCCTCCGGGAACGGTCCACTGCAACCCTCAAAATCGAACGGCTGTTGTGGAGGTAACAAACCCTACAACAGGAAAAACATGGATGGATCGTAACTTGGGCGCAGAGCGTGTAGCAGCTTCCAGTACAGATGCCTTAGCCTTTGGGGATCTTTACCAATGGGGTAGAGGGGCGGATGGACACCAATGTCGAAATTCGTTGGAACAAACGGCGCGTAGTGCCCTAGATAAGCCGGGTCATAGTAAATTCATAACCGTAACTAGGAGTACAAATTTTCCTGAGAATGATTGGCGTGACCCTCAAAATAATAATCTTTGGCAGGGAGTATCAGGTATCAATAATCCATGTCCAGCGGGATTTCGACTTCCCACAGATACCGAAGTTCGTGCAGAAAGGCTTACTTGGTCTAGTCAGAGCCATACTGGCGCCTTTAATTCAGTATTAAAGCTACCCTTAGCGGGTTATCGAGACATTAATGGTGATGTTCTTTCTACTGCTCAAGGATCGGCATATGGCTTTATTTGGACCAGTTCAGATAGTGGTAATTCCCCAACTGCAGGAGATTCCTATATCCAATACAAATCCGATGCGTTGGCATATAATAATACTGGTGACAATCCTGCTAGTGCCTTTGAGAATCCATATGACAGGGCTAGGGGCTACTCTGTTCGTTGCATTAAAAATTAAATTAAGGCAACTGTTTTCTGCAGATTTTTTTACTCAAATCGTCCCGATTTTGAATAAATTTGAAGGCACTATTTATTAATAATCCAATGAAAAGAAGCCTTGTCCTTTTGTGTTGTTTATTTTTTGGTGGAGTTTCCTCCATAGCCCAAACTTTGTCGGGGACCTTTCCTGCTCATGCCAACCAAACCATTACCCTAGAAGGAGCAAAGGGCTTGAATACCTATTCGATAGGGAGCACCAAAGCAGATGAAAAGGGTCAGTTTACGCTCTCCTATGCTGCAGCAGATTATGGGATCGCATTTCTTTCTGGGGAAGACCAAAAGCCTTTTGTCGTGATTTTGGAGAAAGAGGGAGTAAAGTTGGAAGGCCAAGTTCTAAGTGAGGCGAGTACCATCCGAATTCTGGAAGGGAAAGAAAATCGCTGGTTTGAGCATTATACCCAGGAACAGGGGAAGCGAGAACAGGCTTTAAGTGCTTGGGGCTACCTCCAAAACCTGTACCAGAATGACCCGCTTTTTGCAACCCAGCAGGTGCCCAATCAGGCGATTCTAACTGAGCTTTTACGGATTCAAAGAGAAGATGAGGCATTTATTGCTTCCCTTCCCACGGATAGTTTTGTCCGTTGGTTTTTGCCCATTCGTAAACTAGTGAGTGCTGTGGGGGCTGTTGCTCAGTACCGAACTGCGGAGCTTCCGCAAACCATTGCTGCCTTTCGGGGTATGGACTATTCGGATCCGCGATTGGCTAAAAGTGGACTTTTTCGAGATTTATTTGAAAGTCAGTTTTGGTTATTGGAAAACTCCGGAGGCACCCTTGAGGAGAATTATCAAAGAATGGAAGTATCCTTGGATGCCATTTTGAAGACTTTGGAAAAAGACGAGCTGCGGTACAATGAGGTAGTAGGCTATGTGCTGGAGCTCTTGGAGCGTCGCAGTTTGACACAAGCGGCAGAATACCTGGCCCTCAAGGTGCTCGAACAAAATAAGGTCTCCCTTCAACCTCGATTAGCCAGACAATTGGAGGGCTATCGTGCAATGAAGATCGGCACTCAAGTGCCTGAAATCCAGTTTACAGGGGATGTTCTGCTTCAAGGCAAGCCAATTACCAATCCTACCCGCTTGTCTGAGTTGACTGCGCCTTATCGCTTGGTGATTGTGGGTGCCAGTTGGTGTCCTGCTTGTACGGAGGAGATGACGCAACTGATTCCCTTGTATGAAAAGTGGAACAAGCAGGGAATTGAAGCTATTTTTGTTTCTTTGGACACCGACCCCAAAGCTTTCCAAGCCTATTCTGAGGGCATGCCCTTTATCGCCTTTTCGGATTACAAAAAATGGGACACCCAAGTGGTGCAAGACTACTATGTGTCTAGTTCTCCCTCTTTTTACTTGATTGACCAAGCCGGAAAGCTTTTGCTACGCCCACAATCCGTCAAGCAGCTCGATGCCTGGGTGGACTGGAAGTTGGGGGGAGTAATTCAATAAGAATAGAAACTTTTTGAAAAACAAGCACACACTAAATAAGTTGATTTAAAGGGGATTTACTCTAGTTAAACTTAAACTTATTTGTGCCATCATTGATCCATTTGAGTGTTTGATTGTCTCCCATTTGCTCTCTGCCAATTAAATCCAAAAAGCCATCATTTGTAATATCAACAAATCTAATCCATACCAACCATAAAAATCCTCCAGGAGGGGCATTGGGGATGTTGTACTTGTATCGATCTATGTAGCTCTCGGTCACCTCTGAAAAGGTCCGATTCTTATTATTTTTTAAAAATTGTATGTAATACCCATCTCCTCTCCAACAACTCCTAAAGTTCACGATATCTAAGTACCCATCATTATTAAAGTCAATAATATCGTAGTCATCAATTATTGCAAAAGTATCCTTTGTAGCAGGATAAGTCATTGGTAAAACTGTGGTTTTTGAATAATAGAGGTTTCCATTACCCGAGTCATTCCAATAAACTCTCATCCTACCATTATATCTTCTGGGATTGGTGTCCCAAATAGAATCTCCAAAAATTTCGGAAGTACCAAATACTACATCCATTTTTCCATCATTATCAAAATCGGCTGTGGCATTATGGTAATACCCCAATCCATTTATTGGTTTTGGATCATCCGGATGGGAATATATGGCATCTGATTTCAAAAAAAATCCACTACCAGTATTCATGTATTTGTGATCTGCAGTAATTAAATCTATATCCCCATCTGAATCTAAATCACCACTGGCTACCGTGTGGTTGAAAGCCTTTGAATTTGAAATTAATTTGGTTTCTGCAAAATCCTTATGAAAATAAACTATTCCAAGTTCAGCCCCCGGGTAATCATTGGCTTGTGGATTTTCAAACCCTTGATCAGCTACTAAAAAATCCACATATCCATTTCCATCGTAATCGCCTAAAACCGCTTGGCGAGGCCAAATAAAACCATCAAGTTTCTTCCATAAATTGTAAACACCATTCCCCTTATTTTCAATTACATATACGAATTGTCTTTCCCGTGAATATTGGGTAGTGGCAAAAACAAAATCCGCATCCCCATCTTTATCAAAATCCAAATAAGCAAATGCAGAAGATATTTTTTCTGATGTATTGTCTATAAATCTCCCAAATTCATTAAAATTCACGTATGCTGATTTCCCCTCGTTCAGGACCACATAGTTTGAAGTAGTTTTATTCAAACTATTGAAACCATTTATGGGGACTTCAACGATTTTTCGCTTAAAAGTGACTGTCACATTTTTTTGCTTGTCTATCGTAATCCGTTTGGGACTTTGATTCCCAGTTAAGTCTCCAGACCAACTTTCAAATTCCCATCCCTCTTTTGGTTTAGGAGTAAGTTCCACGGTAGTTCCGTGTGGATACTCTCGACCTGAAGGGTTTGGAACAATCTTTTCTTCTACCGTTCCTTCCCCCTCGATCTTGATAGTTAAGGGATAATCGCGCTTTACAAATACGGCGACCAGCGTTTTATTTGCCGTCATGGTTACCTGTAGGGGATTGGAAGTATTGGATTGATCTCCTTCCCACTGCTTAAAAACCCAATTTTCATTGGGTTCAGCAGTTAGAGTTACTTGCGATCCTTCTGGGTAGGTGCTTGCGCTGGGACTGGCAGTTATTTTTCCTGCCTCAGCAGGGGAGACCGAGCTCGAGAGGGTGTACGTAGGGATAGGTTCCTCCATTTGGCAGGACCAAAAAACCAAGAAAAGCAGGAGGCTAAAAATGGAGGGTTTCATTCGAGAAAGCAGTATAGGTTGACGAGTATCTTAGGAAGCTTTAAAATAGCGGATTTGATCCAACGAAAACCGTCCTCCGCCGGAAATTAGAATCGAAAGAAAACTTGTAAAAAAGAGCAGGGAGAGTTCCTTCTCTGAGAAGGGATCACTTCCATGTGCATAGAATGAGGCCATCAGCATGGTGAAAAGCAGAGGTAGGGTGGCCCAGCGGGTTTTAAAACCTAGCATCACCAATAGGGAGCAACCGACCTCAGCCAAGAGAACCATGCCCAAACTAATCTCAGGACCCAGTCCAAAGGGATCCGCGAATTTGACCGGGCCCTCGCCGAAGAGGCGGTCAAACTTGGGGATTCCATGGGTGAGCATCATGCCTCCAGATAAGAGGCGAACAGCGAGTAATCCAAAGTCTTGAAGTTTCATAGGTGTAGGTTTTATGGTTTAATTAAGGCCAAATACAAGAAATCATCCGTTTTTTGCCATTGAGATCTTGGTGTACTTGCAGGTGCAGATAGCCTTGAGACAGCAAGAGTTGTACCAGTTCATCCGCTAGATTCTCGTAGATCTCGAGGTACAATTTCCCCCCACTTTTTAGCAGCAGCTGTCCCCATTTGCCGATGGCTCGGTAAAACAAAAGCGGGTCCTCGTCCGGCACAAAAAGTGCCAAATGGGGTTCAAAATTCAGCACATTGGTATGTATTTCTGCTTGGTCACGCAGCGGGACATAGGGGGGATTGGATACAATCAGGTCTAAGGGGGCTACTTCTGGGATGCCCCCCAACAGGTCCCTTTCCAAAAATTCCACTTGGGCCCCCAGGGCAGCCGCATTTTTGCGAGCAACTTCCAGGGCGGCGGCCGATACATCTAGCGCATAGACTTTTGGGGACTTGAGTTCCAGTGCCAAGCTGATGGGGATGCAGCCCGTACCTGTTCCTAGATCCAAAACGCATAGCCCAGGCTTCGGATTTTCTTTAAGGATCAGGTGAACCAGCTCTTCGGTTTCGTTTCGTGGGATGAGTGTATCGGGCGTGACGGCGAAAGAGCGTCCATAAAACGGGGCCTCCCCAAGAATGTATTGGATGGGTTCGCCGGTCTGGAGGCGCTGGAAATCCGCCAGGAGTGCACTTGGGAGTTCTGTGGGGATAGCGAGGTGCAAATCCGATCTTTTCAAACCGAGATGGTGCTCCAGCAACCAGAAAACTAGGTTTTCAGCTTCCTCCTTGGGGTAGATGGAGAGCTGTGTGGAGGTGGAATGGATCCAGTCGGAATAGGTCATGCGGTCGGTGATCGTGGAGGAACAAAGGTAGGCAGTTCCTTCCGAATCGACTACAAAAGTAAACACCTGTGGGGAAGCGATTGGAAGTCAGGGGTTGGGGAAAAATAAAAAAGGAGATTGCCCTCGAAAATTTAGAAATGGGGCACGAAAATTGTAAATTAAGCTACTTGCAACCCTAAATCTGTTGGGGACCTTGGTCCCTTCTTGGATGAGTAGCAAAAAAATGAAGTTTACCGACAAGCAACTTCTAGATTTTTATGGGGACATTTTGTCCAAGCGGCTGAAGCCCACTTTTTTTAAAAATTTCATTTATCTAAGATTTTTTAGGCCTATTGTAACAAATAAGGCGCTTATTTTTTTCACTTTTCTAATTTTTTCTCAATGAAAAGGCTGGTACTTACACTTTTTCTATTGGCGTTTGCGCTGGGGGTAAATGCTTTTTTGGGGGGGAGGGTTTTTGAGGTTTTTAACTCTTCACCTACAACTTTTCCAATTTCATTTGATCCATTTTCTAACCGCTGTTTACAGTTCATTGAGATTTTGAATATTGAAGGAGGAGATGGTAATTATCTTTATGAAATTACATTACGAAACTCCGACTTAACATGGGGGACTCCTGTAATTTCAAATAATAATAGAATCACAAATCTTTCTTCAGGGTTTTACAGGATTCGTGTATTGGACTCATCGAATCAATCTAGTGATTACAATTATATTACTCATAATCCACCTTATGTAATTAATATAAACATTGTTCATAAAGGGCTTGTATGTCCTGAAAATCAAAATTCCGCTGTTGCTTTAATTAGCATCATTAATGGAATTACAAATTATTCATGGGAGTTAACCGATCAAAGTAATATTGTAACATCTGGAGTATCTTCATCAAAAAGTTTAATCCTTTCTAACCTTCAAGTTCAAGATTATCAATTGAAAATCACGGATGGACTTGGATGTTTTTTGAATACAAATTTTTCAATTACTGCGCCTCCAAGTTTAGTTATCCAGACGTCTTCACAACCTAGTTGTTTTGGTGAAGATAACGGAGCATTGACGGTCAATAACATTTCTGGTGGCTGGGGTGGAGATTATTGGATTAAGGTAATTCAAGAGCAGCCAGGTCAAAATCAACCTGCTGTTCAATTGCCATGGACAAAAATCACCTCTTTCCCCTTTTCATTACC
>CAMCBC010000148.1 GCA_945872775.1 Spirosoma fluviale
ACCAAATCTCTAGCGATACCTTCCTGCTTCAACTCTTCCGTTAGGTTTACATCCAGTGCTACTGTCACGCCTTGTTCAGATGCTACAGACCAGCCTGGGATATCCTGGGAGCTGATCAATACTTCTTCCAGAAGCAGGTCGATTTCTTCACCTTCTACAGAAAGTAGGTAATGTCCCTCACGTTCGATTTGCCCAATTTCCGTAGGTCCCCAGTTCTGGAGGGCAGCTACGACGAAGCGCATTTTCGGACCCAACTTCTTACCCAAGAGGGGCAAGTTGGGTTTGATTTGCTTCACCAAGATCCCGGAGGCATCATCCAGGTATTCGATGGCTTTGATGTTGACTTCCGTCTGGATCAACTCGGCCACATGGGCGACCTGTGCCTTGAATTTTTCGGAAAGTACAGGCACCAGGATGCGCTGCAAAGGCTGACGCACCTTGATTTTTTCCTTCTTGCGCAGGGAGTGTACCAGCGAGGAGATGGTTTGTGCCAAATCCATGCTTGTTTCCAAGTCAGGATTGATGAGCGAATGATTGGCACTTACCCAATCGGTCAAGTGCACGGATTCCAAGCCATGCTCTCCTGCTTCGGTCAAGTTTTTGTACAACCAGTCCGCATAGAAAGGTGCGAAGGAGGACATCAATTGGCTGATTGTAAAGAGGCACTCGTACAAGGTCTCGTAGGCTGCCTGCTTGTCTGCTTGCATGTCTCCTCTCCAGAATCGCTTCCGAGCAAGTCGCACGTACCAGTTGGAAAGCTGGTCTACGGTGAAGTTCTGGATGGCGCGCGTTGCCTTGGTGGCATCGTAGCTGTCCATGGCTCCTTCTACTTCCAGAATCAGGGACTGCAACTTGGATAGGATCCATTGATCTAGCTCTGCGCGCTCCTGTACTGGGATGGCTTTTTCTTTGCGGTACACAAACGCATCAAGGTTGGCATACAAAGCAAAGAAGTTGTAGGTATTCTGAAGCGTGCCAAAGAAGCGGCGTTGCACTTCAGTGACTCCGTCAAGGTTGAATTTCAGGTTGTCCCAAGGGTTGGCATTGCTGAGCAAGTACCAGCGCAAGGCATCGGGACCGTATTCTTTGAGGGTTTTGAAAGGATCGACGGCATTGCCCAAGCGCTTGGACATTTTGTTGCCATTTTTGTCAAGGACCAATCCATTTGCAATCACATTTTTGAAGGCGACGCTATCGAATAGCATCACAGACAAGGCGTGGAGGGTAAAAAACCAACCGCGAGTTTGGTCCACTCCTTCTGCAATGTAATCCGCAGGGAAGTTGGCCGCGAAGATGTCTTGGTTTTCAAAAGGGTAATGCCACTGGGCATAAGGCATGGCTCCTGAGTCAAACCACACGTCAATCAAGTCGGTCTCGCGGAACATTTTTTGTCCCTTTGAGGAAATCAAGATGACTTCATCTACATAAGGGCGGTGCAAGTCCAGTTCCTTGCCGGCATAAGGGGAGGCAGTCATGAAGCCTGCAGCGACTGATTTTTCGATCTCTGCTTCTAGCTCCGCAATAGATCCGATGCACTTCTCTTCCGTGCCGTCGGTGGTTCTCCAGATGGGAAGTGGCGTGCCCCAAAAGCGAGAGCGGCTGAGGTTCCAGTCCACCAAGTTTTCAAGCCAGTTGCCAAATCTACCGGTCCCGGTGGCCTCTGGTTTCCATTGGATGGTTTTGTTGAGGGCCACCATGCGGTCCTTGTAGGCGGTGGTTTTGATAAACCAGCTTTCAAGGGGATAGTACAAGATCGGCTTGTCTGTTCTCCAGCAATGCGGGTAGCTGTGCTCGTATTTTTCGACCTTGAAGGCCTTATTTTCATTTTTGAGGAGGATGGACAGGATCACATCCGTGTTTTTGTAATCCACCGCCGACTCATCGTCTTGCGTGTAGTTTTTGACGAAGAAGTCGTTTGGTCCAAAGGTCTTGTGCGCGCTGATACCATGTTCTTGCATCTTGGCGACCAAGTATTCTCCGACGATGGGAAGGAATTTTCCTTGACGATCGACCACGGGTACCTCATTGCCAAGCTCATCTTGCACGAAGATCCCCGGCACTTTTTGCTGTACTAGGGTTCGAAAGTCATCCGCACCAAAGGCCTTGGCCAAGTGCACGATGCCCGTACCGTCTTCGGTGGTCACGTAGTCTCCGGCTACGACGGTGAATGCTGGGTGTGGGAGGGATAAGCCTGGGATAGGGAGCAGCTGCTCGTATTCCCATCCGATCATGGTTTTTCCTTTAAACTCCTCCACCAACTGGTAAGGAATCAGTTTGTCGCCAGGAATGTAGGCTTCGAGAGCGAGTTCTGCTGCTTTAGGGGAAAAGTAAGCGGCTAGGCGTGCTTTGGCCAAAATCACATCCACAGGAAGGTGCGTGTAGGGATTGAAGCTGCGTACCTTGACGTAATCTAGATTTTCACCGATGGCAAGGGCTGAGTTGGAAGGCAAGGTCCAAGGCGTAGTCGTCCAAGCCAGGATGTAGGTATTGGGCTGGTTTTTTAGTTTAAACTGACCCGTGATGGAAGTGTCTTTTACCTCGCGGTAGCAGCCCGGCTGGTTGAGTTCGTGGGAACTGAGTCCTGTACCTGCAGCCGGAGAGAAGGGCTGTATGGTGTAGCCTTTGTACAAAAGGTCCTTGTCGTAGAGCTGCTTGAGCAGGTACCATAGGGACTCGATGTAGTTGGAGTCAAAAGTGATGTAAGGGTCTTCGAGATCTACCCAGTAGCCGATTTTTTCGGTGAGCTCGTCCCATTCGTCCTTGAAGCGCATCACCGTTTCCCGACACTTTTTGTTGTATTCAGCTACGGAAATGCTTTTTCCGATATCTTCTTTGGTGATGCCCAGTTCCTTTTCCACTTGCAGTTCCACAGGAAGGCCGTGCGTATCCCAACCTCCTTTTCGTTTCACTTGGAATCCGCGTAGGGTCTTGTATCGACAAAAGATGTCTTTCAGGGTGCGGGCCATCACGTGGTGGATCCCGGGCGTACCATTGGCTGAAGGAGGACCTTCAAAAAAAGTAAAGGTCTTGGCTCCCTCTCGGTTGGAGATGGATTTTTCGAAAATCTGGTTTTCTTTCCAATACTGAAGGACCGATTCCCCGATGTGTGGGTAGTCTACCTGCTTAAATTCCTGGTACGTTTTCAATGCGTCTATTCTGGTGAACTTGAAGAAAAGAATGTATTGAGTGCTTCCCGACACTAAAAAGTCGGGACAAGCATAACCTTCAACCTCAGGCATCTTGCTCAAAACAAGGCACAAAGATAGAAGAAATGACCGTTCTCGGAAAGAAAATGAAAGGAGGTTTCAAGTGGTCAAGTCTTGTTGATATTCAGTTCGTTTTGAAGTACAGTAGCCTTCAAGTTGGATTTTGATGGAGGCAGTAAGCGAGATGAAATTTTATTATCTCGTTTCATAGTATAAATGACCCAATTGGCCTCATTTTTGAGTTAGTGTCGGAAGGAAAAAAATTCGTATTCTGAACCTTATTTTTCACCCAAAAAAAACCACTGCGATGACCGAACAACAACTACTTGCCTTGGAAGAAGCCATTTCTGCTTTGAAAGAAAAGCTAACTGGAGACATGTTTGCCGACATGGAAACTCGAGATGAAATCCACAACTTAGAAATGCAATTGAAGGGAGTAAAGCCTTTGGACTCGCATTTTGATTGCGTTGGCTGCGGAAGCTAAGTAGCAATCGTACCGTGCCAAAGTATTTTATTGCATACAAACCCTTCGGGATGCTCACACAGTTTAGTGGGGAGGAATTTACCTTGGCCTCTCTGGGAGATTTTCCGAAGGAAGTATATCCCATAGGTCGACTAGATAAGGATAGCGAAGGATTGTTACTCCTCACAGACGACAAAGGGCTGAATCACCAACTGTTGAATCCTAGATTTGGCCACCAGCGAACCTACTATGTGCAGGTGGAGGGTATCCCTACCCCCGAGGCTTTGGCACAATTACAACAAGGAGTAACTATTCAGGTGGATGGCAAGTCCTATCGCACCAAGCCCGCCTTGGTCATGCTACTGGATCCGGCGCCTATTCTTCCCGAACGAAATCCCCCCATTCGCTATCGTGCCTCCATTCCAGACTGCTGGCTCGCACTCACTTTGATTGAAGGCAAAAACCGCCAAGTTCGAAAGATGACTGCTGCGGTTGGCTTTCCTACTTTGAGGTTGGTTCGATTTTCCATGGAAAAAATCACCCTAGATGGCATGGAGGCTGGGGAAGTTCGGGAGCTCAGCCAGGAACTGGTTTATCGTTCCCTTGGCTTGACTGGATTTGCAGCCCCTCGGTCTGGAGTCAAAAAATACAGGTAGCTCTTAAAAATTCCTAAAAATCAGCGGGAGGCTCGGGATTGCGCTCGGGAAACTGTAAGATTGGGGATTGGAACAATTTCCCCTAATTTAGTCCCTCCAAAAAGTATACTTTAAAGACGAGTCTCATGCATCAGGAAAAAATCGCGGAAGTCATTCAAGAAGTGAAGAAAGTAGTGGTAGGCCAAGACAAGATGATCAATCGCTTGTTGATCGGCTTATTTACCAACGGCCACATTCTATTGGAAGGTGTGCCTGGACTTGCCAAGACCTTGACTGTGAATACCCTTGCAAAGGTCTTGCATTTGGATTTTAACCGCATTCAGTTTACCCCCGATTTGTTGCCTTCGGATCTGATTGGCACGATGATTTACAACCAGCAGACGTCCAGCTTTGAGGTGAAGAAGGGGCCTATTTTTTCGAATGTGATCTTGGCGGATGAGGTCAACCGATCTCCGGCCAAGGTGCAGTCTGCACTTTTGGAGGCCATGCAAGAAAAGCAAGTAACCATTGGTGAGACGACTTATACTTTGGATCGTCCGTTCTTGGTGTTGGCAACGCAAAACCCAGTGGACCAAGAAGGAACGTATCCACTTCCAGAAGCGCAGGTCGATCGTTTTATGATGAAGGTGCACATTGACTATCCGAGCAAATCGGATGAGATGGAAGTCATGCGTAGAATGTCCAACATGCAGTATACTGCCGATGTGAAGCCGATTCTGTCCAAGCAGGATATTTTTGATATCAGAAATCAAATCAACGCGGTGACCTTGGCCGAGCCTTTGGAGCATTACATCATTGAATTGGTGTTTGCTACCCGCTTCCCAAAAGACTATGGGCTGAAGGACGAAGCCAAGTACATCCTATTTGGAGTTTCTCCTCGAGCTAGTATCAATTTGAACTTGGCGGCAAAGGCAGTCGCCTTTATGGATGGCAGAGATTACGTTTTGCCTGAGGACATCAAAGAAATTGCCGAAGACGTCTTGAATCACCGAATTTTGCTCAATTACGAGGCTGAAGCCGATCGAGTAAGCACAAGAGACTTGGTAAAAACGCTACTTGAAAAAGTGCCGATCAATAAATCCGTAACATTGAAGTAACATTAAAACCCCGTTTAAAAGGCTTCTCGTTAGAAAAGCTTTTTTTTTTATCCTGTTCGTTAAATACAGGTTAAATGGACCCTCGTTTTTTTAAACTAAGCATAATTTCATTTTTTCTTTTGTGCAATAATTAGGATTCACCTTTGTGTCGTAATTCACTCGTAAACCTAAATTACACAAAACCGATGAAAAATTTTTCGTACATCCTCACTCTATTAACTGCCTTTACGCTGGTATTTACAAGCTGTAAAGAAGAGGAGAAGCCAGACAATGGTGTAACCATTACTGGTATTCCTGCCACTGCACAGATTGCCGCTGGCGCAAAATTAGGTCCTGTAACTGGATCAGCTGCTGGCCTTGATGGCTTGGTTTCTTTGTCTATTACGAAGGACGGCGCTCCGCTTTCTACGCTTCCATTGACTGGAACTAGTGCAACTTTTCCTTTCGAGTACACAGCAGTTGCTGCTGATGCTGGAAAGAATCTAGTTTTTGAATTTACTGTAACAGATGCTGACGGTGACGTGGCAAAAGCTACTCACGTATTGACTGTAGGTGCTGAGCCAACTACTATCCGTGTTACTTCAAACATCACTGCCAACACTACTTGGGTAACTGGTAAAACTTACGTTCTAGGAGCTAGAATTTTTGTGGTTTCTCCAGCTAAATTGACTATCCAAAAAGGAGTAATCATTAAAGGTGAAGCTGGTTCTGGAGCTAACGCTACTGCATTGGTTGTTGCTAGAGGCGCACAAATCGACGCACAAGGAACTGCTACTGAGCCAATCATCTTTACCTCTGTAGCAGACGAAATCGCTCCAGGTCAGATTGATTCTCCAAACATGGAGCCAACAGTAGAAGGACTTTGGGGAGGTTTGATCGTCCTTGGAAGAGCGAAGTGTTCTTTGGCAGGTGACGTTGCTGAACTAGCAATCGAAGGTATTCCAGCTACTGATACAAACGGACTTTATGGTGGAACTAACGATGCTGACAACTCTGGTATCATCAAGTACATCTCTATCCGTCATGGTGGTTCTTTGATCGGTGCAAGTAACGAGATCAACGGTTTGACCCTTGGTGGTGTAGGTTCTGGAACTGTAATCGAAAACGTAGAAGTAGTAGCTAACCAAGACGATGGAATCGAATGGTTTGGTGGAACAGTTTCTGTAAAGAATGCTTTGGTATGGAACTCTGGTGATGATGCAGTAGATACTGACCAGTCTTGGGCAGGTACTTTGGATAACTTTATTGTAATCGCTGGTGTTAATACTGACCACGCTCTTGAAATCGACGGTCCTGAAGGAACTT
>CAMCBC010000149.1 GCA_945872775.1 Spirosoma fluviale
TAGGCTGCTTTGCATAGTACGCCGAGCCCCACAAACCTTGTTCCTCTGCCGTTACGGCTAAAAATACGACCGTTCGATCGGGTTGCTCGTCTGTCTTGAACGCTTTGGCCAAAGCCAAAAGGGCAGCTGTCCCAGAGGCATTATCCAGTGCCCCATTGTATATCGTATCGCCTGTTTCATCCGGCTTGCCTATGCCAATATGATCCCAGTGAGCCGTATAAATAATCACTTCCTCAGGTGCTGTTTTACCTGTGACCTTGGCGATCACGTTTTTGGAAACATTGTAGGTAGGCTCCACAGCAAGACTTGTGCTGAGGGTCATACCAGTTGAAAACCCTTGAAAATCGGGCTTTCTTGCATTTTGCAATAGTTCAGATTGATTCTTCCCCATTTTTTCAAACAGCTGCGTCGCAAAGGGCAGGGTAATCCATCCTTCAAATCCCAATTTGTACTTGTCCTGACCTCGGTCGTCGAGGTAGAGCTTGGACGCTTTCCAACTATTCTGTATGTTATTGAATCCATAGCCAGCAGGAATGGTATTGTGCACGATCAAGCAACCCAATGCTCCTTGACGTACCGCCTCCTCGTATTTGTAGGTCCATCGACCGTAATAAGTCATCGTATTCCCCTTAAAAAAGGTCGAATCCTCGCTTCCAAAGCCAGGATCGTTGATCATCACCACCACAATTTTACCCTTCACATCCAAATTTTTGTAATCGTTCCAGCCATATTCAGGAGCCACAATTCCGAAGCCAGCAAAAACTACCTCGGCATTCTCTACACGAACAACCGAATCGGTTCGCTGGGTCCAGATTACGTAATCTTTCAACCCTTCCCCCACAACGGACCCTTGTGCAGCCTTAAACTCTATGGATTGTTCGGGATATGTGATGATGGAAACCATGGGTACCTCTTGAAAATAAGAATCTCCATTGCCCGGCTCAAGCCCCATTTCCTTGAATTTACTTTCCAAAAAGGAGGTGGTGAGCTTTTCTCCTTCGGTAAATGGCATGCGCCCCATAAATTCATCTGATGAAAGGGTGATCAAATTGGGCTCTAAATCTACCACCTGAAATTGATACGATTCAGTCTTGGAGGAGCAAGAAGCTAAGCATACAGTTAGCAAGAGTAAGGCAAGAAAATTTCTCATAGACGGGAGGGTAAATGGATCAAACGAATGCACCAAGTTAAAACATTTAGTGAGTGATTTTCTGATCTCTACCCCCAATTTATATACCTCCACTTGCAATGCCTGAATTTTGGCTTACCTTTGTGTCCGGCGGCACGACCAGCTCCTGCTGAATCCCCCAGGTCCGGAAGGAAGCAAGGGTAGGCGGTTGTAGCGGTGCGATGCCGCCTCTTTTTTTTCTGGTAGCCCAAATTCAAGCCCTCCTTTCGCTACCTTATCCTAATTAATCTTCTAACTTTGTCATAGGACCTTGGCCTAATCTGTTGTCTGGGACTCTTGCTTTTATACAACCAAAACCTATATCCATGAAATTCTTTATTGATACCGCCAATCTAGCCGACATCCGCGAAGCACATGACTTGGGAGTCTTGGATGGTGTGACCACCAACCCTTCCTTAATGGCTAAGGAAGGCATTACAGGAGAGGCAAACATCAGAGCACACTACAAAGCCATCTGCGGTATCGTGGAAGATAAAGTCAGTGCTGAAGTAATTGCTACCGACTATGAAGGCATGATCCGTGAAGGAAAAGAGCTTGCCAAATTGGATGACAAAATCGTGGTAAAAATCCCAATGATTCGTGACGGTGTCAAAGCCATCCGATACTTCCATAGCGAAGGAATTCGCACCAATTGTACCCTTATCTTTTCTTCAGGTCAAGCCCTTTTGGCAGCTAAAGCCGGCGCTTCCTACGTGTCTCCATTTATCGGTCGATTGGATGACATTGCCTTTGACGGCCTAGAACTTATTGGTCAAATTGTGCACATCTACCAAAACTATGGGTATGAGACCGAGGTACTCGCTGCATCCGTACGCCACACCATGCACCTGATCAAATGCGCTGAACTTGGAGCAGATGTCGTGACTTGTCCGCTCAAAGTAATCACTGGCCTGTTGAATCATCCACTTACCGACTCAGGACTCGCACAATTTCTTGCGGACCACGCCAAAGCAGCAAGTAAATAAGCATTGAACTCCAATTCACTAGCAGCACGCAGCCATGTACATCATTAAAGTCAAAGGAAAAGCAAAAATTCCCGATTACATTCAAGTTCGAGATGCGGATTTTGTGCTTGTGGCCTACTTCAGAGCAGATCGCCCCATGAAAAGCGTTGAAAAATTTGGATTGGAAGGCAAGGAAGAACAGCTAGAGGAATTAATCAAATCCCTCCCATTTGGGAAACTTCAAAAACTAGAACTCTAAAATTCATGGATTTCAGTACGCTCCCTGTGTTGTCCATGACACAGGCCACCATCTTCCAAGGAGAAAACCCCGTCCTCAGTGACGTCACCTTTTCCGTGGAGCAACATGAGTTTGTATTCCTAATCGGTAGAACAGGAAGTGGTAAAAGCTCCTTGCTGAAAACCTTGTATGCCGACCTCCCCTTAAAATCAGGACTTTCGGAGGTGGTAGGCTACTCCCTTTCCGAAATTAAAAACAAGGAAGTTCCCTTCCTCAGAAGAAAAATTGGAATCATCTTTCAAGATTTTCAGCTATTTACAGACCGCTCTGTCCATGAAAATCTCTCCTTTGTATTGAAAGCTACCGGCTGGACGGATCCTATCCTAATCAAGGAACGAATCGGAGAAGTACTACTTCAGGTGGGTTTGTTGGAAGCACTCAACAAAATGCCGCATCAACTATCGGGTGGAGAGCAGCAGCGTGTTGTAATTGCCAGAGCCTTGCTCAACAATCCCTCGATTTTGCTTGCCGATGAACCTACAGGTAACCTAGATCCCGATGTGGCGGATGGTATCTTCAAATTGTTCCAAGACATCAACAAAAAAGGAACTGCCATCTTGATGGCAACCCACAATCACGAGCTACTCCGGAAATACCCATACCGAGTACTGAAATGTGAAAAAGGAAAACTATTGGATAGTACCATGGACGACATTTCTTTCGGATCCACCTTTTAAAATCTCCCCTTTGTAGCGGGATAAACTTTAGACAAAAAAAATACCGACAGCCGTCGGTATTTTTTCGTTTATCCTTTTTGGAGATTAATTTGTCTTCACCAGATTCTCCTTTGCCTGGGTAAAGGTAGGCTCAATGGCAAGGGCTTCATTGAATGCTGCCTTGGCTTCCACCTTTGAGTTTTGATCCAAAAAGACCAAGCCCTTCAAGTTGAGTGCCGCCGCTTTCATATCCACCTGCTGAGTCTCCGTCTCGGAAACAGCAAACCCAATTTTTTCATCCGCTTTGGCCAGCTTTACGAGCATGGTCAAGGAATTCATTGCTTCGGCATAGCGCTTCATGGAATACTGAAGGTAAGCCGACTTGTACAAACTAAAATTATCACCTGTCAAGAGGTGTAGACTTTCATAGTACGGGAGAGCACGATCAAAGGCTCCCAACTGCTCCAAGGCGTAAGAAGCAATTTCCAAAGCGCCTACATTCTTATCGTTGATTTTCAAAATATCCATGGCCACCAACGCTGAAGAAGCATATTCTCCGGCTTCGAAATACAAACTACCCAAGGCTTCCATGTACCGAAGATCTTCTGGATTTCGCGCCATAAGATCGTAAAGTTTAATTTTGGCGATAGACAAGTCACTGTAGCGAAGTCCAGCTTGGTAGGCCATCTGATCCACCATGTTGAGCGCATTTTTTACTTTGGGATCAAACTTAGGGATAGAGTCCGTGGCTGTTTGAGCGAGGGCGCTACCGATGCTAAGGGTGAATAGGGAAACGAAAACTGCAATTTTCATCATAATTGTACTAGTATTTAAGGTTTTTGAATGGGGTAAAGTCCTTTTTCTTGGGCAATTTGAAGCATCAGAATACGGGCTTCCTCCTGGTTATTTTGAATTCGACCCTCCAATATAGCTTCTTTGATTTCTTCTTTTATATCTCCTATGATTTTTGAAGGCGAAATACCAAAGGTTTCCATAATTTCCTCACCACTCACGGGCGGCTGAAAATTACGAACCTGGTCTTTTTCTTCCACCTGCTTGAGCTTTTGCTCTACCCGATCAAAGTTATCCAAGTACCGCTGAACCTTCTTGTCGTTTTTGGAGGTAATGTCTGCTCGACACAAGGCCATCAGATCATCGATGTCATCCCCCGCATCAAAAAGCAACCTCCGCAAGGCCGAGTCTGTCACTTCCTCTTTGACCAAAGCGATTGGACGAAGGTGTAGGCGAACCAGTTTCTGCACATACTTCATCCGCTCGTCCATCGGAAGTTTCAATCGCTTGAAGATTCCTGGAGTCATCCGCGCCCCCTTGTCCTCATGTCCATGAAAGGTCCAGCCGATCTTGGGATGAAATCGCTTGGTGGCAGGCTTGGCGATATCGTGAAGAATCGCCGCCCAACGAAGCCAGAGATTATCAGAGGCTTGACACAGGTTATCTAGTACTTGGAGCGTATGGTAAAAGTTGTCTTTATGCGATTTGTCGTCTACCGAATCCACTCCTTGGAGCTCCACCATCTCAGGAAAAAACTCATGCAACAGCTTGGAGGCAAACAACAGTTTGAAACCGTAGGAAGGCTTTGGGGTTTGGATAATTTTGTTGAGCTCATCTATGATCCGCTCTGCAGAGATGATTTGAAGTCGAGCTGCATGGGTAGTCAATGCAAAAAAAGTTTCTGCCTCGATATCAAAATTTAGCTGCGCAGCAAAACGTACCCCCCGCATCATACGCAGCGGATCATCAGAAAAGGTGATTCCGGGTTGCAAGGGGGTTTTAAGCTGCTTGGACTTCAAATTCTTGATTCCATCAAATGGATCAATCAATTCTCCATAATTCGATGCATTCAGAGAGATGGCCATCGCATTGATCGTGAAATCTCTCCGTTCCAAATCTTCCTGGAGGGTGCCGTCTTCCACGAGGGGCTTTCGGGATTCCTGCCGGTAGGATTCTTTACGAGCACCGACAAACTCAAGCTCCCAGTCGTCTAACTTCAGCATGGCCGTGCCGAAATTTTTGAATACTGACAAAGGCACATGCTCGTCAAAGGTCTTCGCAACTGCCTGTGCCAATTGAATCCCTGATCCGACGCAGGTGAAATCAATATCCTTACTTGGCCGTCCCAGAATCAAGTCACGCACATAGCCTCCTACGACATAGGTATCCAGGCCTTCTTCAGCAGCCACTTTCGCAACGCGGGCAAAAATGGGATGTTCATCCAGCCTATTCGTTAAGTTCATCCCTTCTTTATTTTTACTTCTCCTTCGGGACCTAAAAACAACTCCTTAGTTCCTGTATGAAAAAGCGGAAAAAGCAGACTAGTTTGTACTTGTGCCTCCACCCCTGATTCTTCAGTAAATAGTACAGGATGGGCGATCTGAAATAAAAGTTTATTCCAATTGGGCTCACGAATTAAAGAAAAGCGAACAAGTCCATTCTCCACTGCCCCTTTGGGAAGTAGGGGGTTTGCTGGACTTTGGTAAATCGTTGGCTTAGATGCAAAATCAACAATATCCAACGAAACTTCAGAAAAGGATACGCAAAGCGTACGGATTTGAAATAAATCAAATAGCAGGTATATGCCCCCTTCTACCTGCTCCTGCTCAGCAAGGGTGCCTTTGCGCAAGGAGAACACCTTTCCGCTGCCCTCTTTGATGTAAACTTTCCCTTTTTCTTTGAGAAGTGTAAGAATATTGGCCTGATCTAGCATGCTACAAAAATAAACAGATTATCTATCTAGACTACCATCCTAAATAATCATTCGCTGGTACCTAGGTCACAAAAGGTAAGGTACACTTGAGGATTGTTTCAACAACACGGCAACTTCAAACAAAAAAAGGACAACTTTCGCTGTCCTCTTTCTTAGTAATAGTAATGAGAATTAACCTCTCAACCAGTTGATAAAGGTTTGGTAACCTACACCAATTTCACGAGCGAAAGCTGCCTTTGTCTTTTTACCAGCTGCTTCTACTTTCTTCCACTCTTCCATGATCTTTACTTTTTCACCATCAGAAAAAGATCTTCTTTTTCCTTCAGACTTACCTATAGAAGTTCCATTCAAGGAAGCGATCAACTCGTTAAGGTCTGCTAGGAATTTGTTATCAGTAAGAAACAAACCAGCTGATTCTAATTTCTTAATTACTCCATCTCTAGGGTTTACTGGTGTTACAGCAATTCCTCTGGATGCAGCTTCGTGAAGGTCAATTTTTTTGCCTTCAGCAGTTACATACACAAAGCCATCGGATTTCTTCAAATCTACAATGGATTCTTTAATTAGTTCTCTCATGTTTTTTGTTTGTTTTATAGTTTAAAAATGACCCGCAAATTAGTATGATAAATTAGTATTCCAAAATGATTAATATAATTTTTTAACAAAAAAATAAAATCCACTACTTGTTTTTATAGCTAACCAATTTTTGAACCATCAAAATGCCTTTTTGTTTTGATTAAACACAGATTTAAAATAATTAAGTATAAAATTAAAATCACTTAAAAAGAGAAAAATCACGCCGAATTTTGTCAAGTAAATGTAGAGAAGAATAGGGCTACAGGAATCAAAAGCACAATTTGAATAA
>CAMCBC010000150.1 GCA_945872775.1 Spirosoma fluviale
TTGGCTTTTGTCCTGATCGTTGTCGGTGAGTAGGGCGATTTCCTGGAGAAAGGCACCCAAACTCTTGTCCTCGTTTTCGGGATTGTCCACGTACTCCTTGATCGCATTCAGCAATTCCTGCACGTTTTCGTAGCGGTTGAGCCCTTCGATGGTCTTGTCTTCGTATAGTTCACGCAGCAAGCCACTCTGTTTGGCTACCGAACTCGCTGCTTCGAAAGCGTCCTTGCGTTCGATTTCGATTTGGAAAGCCTTGATCATCGTCGAAAAGTCATCCACAGACACCCCTGCACGACCACCCAGAAAGCTGTTCGCATTTTGCACCACATCCCAGAGGGGAATATCGTGTTCGTAGGCAGAAACGAGGATTTTTTCGACTGAACTATCACCAATCCCTCTTTTGGGATAGTTGATGATGCGCTTGAAGGCTTCCTCATCGGCCGGGTTGACAGCAAAGCGGAGGTAGGCCATGAGGTCCTTGATCTCTTTTCGTTGGTAGAAAGAGAGTCCTCCTACGATTTTGTAGGTCAAGTTGAGTTTCCGCAAAGCCTCCTCCATGGATCTTGACTGGGAGTTGGTGCGGTAGAGAATCGCAAAATCGCTGTTGTTAAGCTGCTTGTTATTTTTCTCCTCAAAAATGGTGTTTGCGACGATTCGCCCCTCCTCGTTATCGGAAGAAGCTTTGAATAGCTCGATGAGGTCACCTTCAGGATTGGAGGTCCACACTACCTTTTTCAGTTGGGCCTTATTCTTGTCAATGATGGAGTTGGCTGCTTCGACGATGGTCTTGGTGGAGCGGTAATTTTGCTCCAGCTTCACGACAAATAAGTCGGGGTAGTCCTTTTCGAAATTTAAGATATTCTGGATATCCGCTCCTCGAAAAGCATAGATGCTTTGGGCATCATCCCCGACTACGCAGATGTTTTGGTGCACTGCGGCCAGCTTTTTGGTGATCAGGTATTGGGAGATGTTGGTATCTTGAAACTCATCCACCATCACGTATTTGAAGCGCTGCTGGTACTTGTTGAGTACTTCGAGGTGGTCCCGAAATAGGACGTTGGTGTTGAAGAGCAAGTCGTCAAAGTCCATGGCCCCGGCTTTGAAAAGGCGCTCTTGGTAGCGTTGGTAGATTTCTCCCATTCTTGGGCGGAGGGCAGCCTCGTCATCGGCCTTCACAAAGGGGTCGTTTTGGTAGGTCTGCCAGGAGATGAGTCTATTTTTTGCTCCTGAGATTCGCGACAGGACCACCGAGGGTTTGTATACCTTATCGTCGAGGCGGAGTTCCTTCACCAAGGTGCGGATGAGGGACTTGGAATCGTCGGTATCGTAAATGGTGAAATTGGAGGGGTAGCCTAATTTGTCGGCTTCCACACGCAGGATTTTTGCAAACACGGAGTGAAACGTACCCATCCAGGTATTTCGAGCCTCAAGTCCCGCCAATCTTTCGATGCGGTGCTTCATTTCGCTAGCCGCCTTGTTGGTAAAGGTGAGGGAGAGGATATTGAAAGCGTCTACCCCTTTGGCATAGATTAGGTGTGCGATTCGGTAGGTAAGCACCCGCGTTTTTCCCGATCCCGCTCCAGCAATGATCATCACTGGCCCTTCCGTATGCTCTACGGCTTGGCGTTGTTCGGGATTAAGTTCCTTGAGGTAATCCATTTGTGTAGTATCAAGTAGCAAGATAAAAGTAGCAAGACTGCAAGCCATTACCCAGGTATCAAGCTTTAATCTGTAAGTAAACTAGTTTGTTCAATTGCTCCCAGTTCGAATATATTCTCTAAAATTAGAGGAAGCCCATTCTCGCACTGGAAACCGGCGGGATTATACTCTCCAGCGCTTGTGGCTCCAGAGGTATAGGTCAGGCTGCAGGTGAATATTGGCCTCCAATCTGGCGCAGAAGGCATCGGTGATGCTGTGCTCGGAATGCGAATCGTAGGGTCCTTTTGTAAGTAATTCGTAAGTGGCCTGGTAGCGTCCTCTTCCTTTTTTGCTGATTTCCCCAAAGTACACCGGCAGATCCATGCTTTTGGCGATGTGCTCGGCCCCTTCAAAAAAGTAGGCGGGACGGTTCATAAATGGGCGCTGGTACCGCGTTGTCCGTCTATTGGGTCGTTGGTCGGCGGCGAGCTGCACTACCCGATGTTGTACATTCAGGGTTTTGACCGTTTCGCGAAATTCCGTTTTCTCGGTGATTGTATTTCCAAATCGCGTGCGCGCTTGGTACATGAGTTCACCGAAAAAGGGGCTATTGATCTTCAGGTACACTCCTTCCGAAGGCACCTGGCTAAGTACTGCTGCCTGCTGAAGCCCCAGCTCCCAATTGAAAAAGTGACCGGCAAGGAGCAGTACACTTTTTCCGTTTTTCACCTCTTGGTCGAGAAAATCCTGATTGGTGATTGTAAATCTTTGGGACAACTCCTCCTTGGAGATGCTGATGGATTTGATGGTTTCGGCGATGGAGTCGGTGAAGTTGCGGTAAAATTTATTGCGGATGGATTTTCGCTCAGTAGCTGATTTTTCTGGAAAGGCATGAAGCAAGTTTTCATCGATCACTTTTTTGCGGTAGCGAACTACATACCTGGCAATTAGGTACAGGAAGTCGGAAAAAAGGTACAAGATCCCAAGGGGTAGTCGGGAGAACAGTTTAAAGAAAAGCATGTGTCCGGTAAGGTGTTGGGGAAATGCCCCTTGAGTAGAGACGATTTCAACCACAAAATAAAGGAAAAGCAGGGAAATGGAAGGGGAATTTAGGTATAATTTGAGGCATTGCGTACTTTTGATTTATGTCTGAAGTTCAGCGAAGGAAATATTCTCAGGAAGAGCGATCTACAATCTTTGATGGAGAGTTTATGCCCCACATCGATTCCATGTACAACTTTGCTTTTCGACTGACCTTTGATGAGGACGACGCCAAGGATTTGGTGCAGGACACCTACATGAAAGCCTTTCGCTTCATCAATTCCTTTGAGCAGGGCACCAATGCCAAGGCTTGGCTTTTCCGCATTCTCAAAAACAGCTTCATCAACGATTACCGAAAAAAGAGCAAGAAGCCCGCAACGGTGGATTATCAGGAAGTGGAAACTTTCTACAATTCCGACGATGTTGACTACCAAAGTACAAGTGACCTTCGGGCGGAATCGGTGCGAGACATGTTGGGGGATGAGATCTCCAATGCCTTGAATGGCTTGGCGGTAGACTTTCGCACGGTCATCATTTTGGCAGATTTGGAGGGCTTCACCTACGAAGAAATGGCAAAAATTTTGGATATTCCTATCGGAACCGTGCGGTCTAGGCTGCATCGAGCAAGGAATCTCTTGAAAGATACATTAAAAGGCTATGCCCAATCGATGGGATACGGCAGGGACGAAGAGGAGGATTAAACGATAAGCTATGGAAAATAACGATGCATCATCCCCTGAGCGGAAACTGCAGTGCAGCGACGTAAGCAAATGCTTTCAGCTTCTGGAGCGTATCCTAGATGGAGAGCATGTGGAGGGAGGAAACGAAATGCTGCAAGAGAAGTTGGACAAATGCCAGCCCTGCTTTGCACATTTTCACCTAGAGCAAGCCATTCGCGAGGTGCTCAAAACCAAATGCACCAAGCAACCTTTGCCTGATAAACTGGCGGAGTCGATCCGTCAAATGATTCAAGACGCACGATGAGTATTCCTTCTGGCAAAGCCATTATTTTTTCCGCCCCCTCTGGATCTGGAAAAACATCCCTAGTCAAGCACCTCATGCAGGAGGTTCCTAATTTGGGTTTTTCCATTTCTGCCTGCACGCGGGACAAGCGCGGAAGACACGAAGTGCATGGGCGAGACTATTACTTTTTGAGTATCGATGAGTTCAAACAAAAGATTGACCAAGACGCCTTTGTGGAGTGGGAGGAAGTGTATGCCGGTAATTTTTACGGCACGCTGAAAGAGGAGGTGCACCGAATTTGGAAGGAAGGAAAGGCAGTGATTTTTGATGTGGATGTAAAAGGTGGACTGGCCTTGAAGAAATATTTTGGAGAGCAGGCTTTGGCCATTTTTGTAAAGGTACCCTCCCTAGAAGTCTTGGAGTCACGCTTGAATGACCGAGGCACCGAATCGGAAGAGTCTCTTTCGCGGCGAATTTATAAGGCTAAGTTTGAGATGACCTTTGAAGCGCAGTTTGATGTAACCGTGCTTAATGACGATTTCGCCCGTTCCTCAGCAGAGACAGTTGACCTTGTAACTGAGTTTCTTGCCTCTTAACCATGAAAATAGGGCTATACTTCGGTAGTTTCAATCCCATTCATGCGGGGCACCTGATCATCGCCCAAACCCTTTTTCAACGCGGAGGGCTAGACCAGGTTTGGTTTGTCGTCAGCCCTCAGAACCCCTTCAAAAAACAAGAATCGCTGGCCCACGAACATGATCGCCTGCGCATGGTGGAGTTGGCCATCGAAGATAATTTTGATTTCAGGGCCTCGGACGTGGAGTTTCGGATGCCCAAACCGAGCTACACCATTGATACGCTTACGCTTCTCAGTGAAAAACATCCTCAGCATCAGTTTTCACTTTTTCTAGGATCGGACAACTTGAGTCATTTTCACAAGTGGAAAAACTACAAAGCGATTTTAGAGCACTACCCCATCCTAGTGTATCCAAGACCTGGAGAAGTCAAAAGACTGGATCATCCCGGAGTAAGCTATGTAGACGCTCCCTTGCTTGACATTTCGGCCACCTTTATTCGGCAATCGATCCAAGATGGTTTGTCTGTTCGCTACCTGCTTCCCGAGCGGGTGGAGCAGTACATTTTGGCTAAAAAATTGTACGAGTAGGAAAAATGTTGATTGTATTTTTTTCTTAGAAATTCTTTTAAAAATCCCCCTAACCCCCTTTCAAGGGGGAATCTCTCCTGCTGTCCCTCAAGTATTTGTTAAGTAATTAACTTTTGAATTAATCGCTGAGAAATTCAACATTTACAATTTAATTGTTGAAGCACCGGAGATGCAACTCCCCCTTTCAAAAGGGGGTAGGAGGGATTTTTCAAGTATTAGTTGAGTAGTTAACTTTTGAACTAATTGCTAATGAAATTCAGCATTTACAATTTAATTGTTGAAATGCCGGGGATGCAACTCCCCCTTTCAAAAGGGGGTTAGGGGGATTTTTCACCTTGATTTCCAAGGCGTTTAAGGGTTTTTAGACCTTACTTTTTGGGTCTTGTAGAGATTTTTTTCCAGATCAGTTCCCCTACCTGCTTCCCTTGCTTACTTCCCTCTTCGATGGCGGTCATGTAGTGAATTCCCCCATAAAAACGGCTAATGGCAGCTTCTGAAGCGGCTTGAGAGAAGGAGTCAAACTCCCGTACGGGTAGTCCATAGGCCACTTCTGTGCTGTCCACGATGTGTAGTTGGTCTCCAAACAGCTGCGCCAAGGTATAGGAGGCTGCCGTGGAGGCTACGCTATGTCCTGAGGTATGCTCCGGGAAGGGGGGTGTTTGAAGCAAAGGAACCCAGTTTTCATCAATGTGTTGGTTGATGTAGGTTTCAGGTCGGATGGTGCGGCTGCGGTATTTTTCATCCCAGCAGGCGATAAAGGCTTCGTTGAGCGAGATGGCAGTGAGGGTCAAGGCTTCTACCGTACCCTTCCAGTCTTTGCCTGCTGCTGCAGAGGCGATGGAGGCGATGCCCATCCAGTGGCCCCCAGGAGTGATTTTTTTGGTGGCAAACATGACGTGGCCCTTCACATTCATTTTGTAGGGATTGCAATCCCAGAACATGGCGATGTCCGTTTGCTCCTTGGTGGCCTGCTTTTGGATGTCGTATACCTCCTTGGCTCGCTTGTAAAATTCAGAGTTGGGCTCCGTGGAGAATGCAGGTGGAGGATTTACCTTAAACTGGGCTGCAGAGTCCAACACAAAAGGCCGAATCTTATTCCAGTGAGGCTCTACCGCTTCCATGTATGCAGGAGGCGTAGGTTGCCAGGTGCCCGGCTCACTGCTGACCGAATACTTAGGGAAAGAGCGACTTTGGTGGTAGTTGTCCTTTTTGGCATAGGCCTTTACCTGGTCGCCCACCGCTTGTCCGTAGGCTACGGAAGCATCCAGGACGTCTTGAGGAATTCCTTTTTCTTGGAGCAACCCAAATATGGAATCCCGATGCGCGGTCATTTTCTCTTCCGAAAAAATCAATGCAGTACTTACTTGGTAGTAAGCTGCCAAAGCCGCTAATGGGGGGTAAATGGTTGCTGGAACAGGGACAGCGATGGCTTCAGAGCCGTTCAACTGACCCATCAATGGGGCATAATTTGCAGGATCCGTAGCTGCGACTACCTCATAGGCTGCCAAAGAGGAGTACGAATAAATTCGTGTGGCTACGGGTGGGGAAAAAATATCGTGGATAATGACTTCAGTGACTTGCTTTTGTGCAGCATGAAAATAGGTCCCGTCTGTAATGGCCTGGGAGTAATCTTTTTTCTCTTGGCACGACATCACTGCTACCAAAAGCAGGATGGGTAGGAGTACTATTTTTTGGTAACGCATGGGAATGTCAAAAGGGGATAAGGAACTGGGGCTGCCTCGAATACATGCATTCGAGAAAGTCAAAGTTACCTAAATGGGGAATATTCCCAAATGATAAATATCAGGTAATTGAGTACATCCAGAGGAAAGTGCCTCCATTAATAGTTC
>CAMCBC010000151.1 GCA_945872775.1 Spirosoma fluviale
GGATGCGACTCCAAGGAAAGGAGGGAGGGCAAAATAAGTTCCCAAGGGTACTTAAAGGTGATCGAGCAGCCAGTTGGAAGCAGTTTATGAGCGAAAAAGGACTGGAATGATTTCGGAATCTGTTTTTGAAGGAATTAAACTTGGATTGCTACTCTCCATGATGATTGGGCCCGTATTTTTTGCCCTTCTCACCACAAGTTTGGATCATGGTTTTAGGCAGGCAGCGATTCTTGCCTTGGGAGTTTTCTTTAGTGATTTGGTGTATGTTCTCCTTTCTTACCTAGGTGTTCACCTTCTTTCCCAAATTCCAAGTGCAGAAAAGTACCTTGGACTCGTTGGGGGACTTTTTTTACTAGGCTTTGGAATTAATTTTATAGTAAAGAAGGTACCCCTACCTGATCCGGATAAGGTAGTTCCTCTTCCAAAAAAGAGAAAAGCTTTTTTAAAGGGTTTTGGAATTAATGGGATCAACCCATTTGTATTGTTATTTTGGCTATCCATTGCCAGCATGGTGTCTATTAAAAGTGCCTGGATGTTTTCCGATCGGATCCTTTTTTACGTATCTCTTTTAGGGACTATCTTTGGAATAGATCTATTGAAAGCCTTTCTTGCAGGCCGCTTGAGGAGATTCTTATCACCAACGGGAAAAAAAGTAATACAAGTATTCGCTGGCTTATTAATCTGCTATTTTGGAATTAAAATGCTGTGGACTACACTGTATCCTATTGGCTAACAAACTTTTATATCTCATTACAGGTTTACCATTCATGAAAATTAGCCCCAAGGTTTACATCCTTTCACTTTTTATCTTGGCAGCCTTGCCAGCAGGGGCTCAGGGACTTGCTGACTTGGAAGTGATCAATCAAACCCGCTTGGATTACAACCAGCAAGGCATGCTCATTTTGGGTACGTGGGCAGTGGTAAATCTGATTTTGGGGTCAGTTGCAAGCTTTCGGACGCACGGGCAAACCCAGGCTTTCCATCAAATGAATGCCTATTGGAATGTAGTCAATCTTGGAATTGCAGCATACGGTTTTTGGCAGGCAAGCCAAGTTGCTGTTTTGAATTTTTGGGAGGTATTGCTTGCACAGCAGCAAATTGAAAAGGTTCTCCTAGCGAATGCCGCCTTGGACTTTGGCTACATTGCCCTTGGACTCTATTTAATCGAAAAAGGAAGACGCTTGGAGAAAGACAAGTGGCTTGGTTTTGGGAAATCAATTGTCCTTCAAGGAGCTTTTTTACTCCTTTTTGATGCGATTTTGTATGGTTTCCAACAGCAATTGGGAATAGAACTAGTAGAGCTGGGGAAGGCCTTGGCTCCAATGCTTGAATAAAAAACCGTTTTGGAGCTATGGCATTCAAGTGCAAAGATGCCAATCTTGGTACTATTTGAGTTATTCATGTCTTTAATCAAAAAATCCCAGCAAGAAGGCCTTGCTGGGATTTTTGTTGGGGTAGATCTACCTTAAGAAAGGTATTTTTCAACTGGCGTGTAGGGCATGTTAAATGCTTCTGCTACAGCCTTGTATACAATATCACCTTGGATCACATTTAGACCAGGTACCAGGTCTGCATTTTCTTGTGCTGCCTTCTTCCAGCCTTTGTCTGCCAATTGGATGGCGTAAGGAAGCGTTGCATTGGTCAAGGCCAATGTAGAAGTATAAGGCACTGCACCAGGCATGTTGGCTACGCAATAATGCACCACATCATCGATAACGTACGTAGGGTTTTCATGGGTAGTAGGCTTGCAAGTTTCGATGCAACCTCCCTGATCTACGGCCACATCCACGACAACAGCACCTTTTTTCATGTCCTTCAACATGTCTTTGGTGATTAAGTGAGGAGCTTTGGCACCGGGAATCAACACTGCACCTACAATTAAGTCAGCCTGCTTGATTTGCTCGCGGATGTTGTATTCATTAGACATCATGGTCTTCACGTTTGCAGGCATCACATCTGCTAGGTAGCGCATTCTAGGAAGGGACAAATCCATAATGATCACATCTGCACCCAATCCAGCAGCCATCCAGGCAGCTTGGGTTCCTACGATGCCTCCGCCTAGGATCAATACCTTGGCAGGAAGTACACCTGGTACTCCTCCAAGCAAAATGCCTCTTCCACCAAGCGGCTTTTCTAGGTAGTTGGCACCTTTTTGAATCGCCATTCTTCCGGCTACCTCAGACATCGGAATCAATAGGGGAAGGCTTCGATCGGCTTTTTCAACCGTTTCATAGGCCAAGCAAATTGCTTTGCTCGCCACCATTGCCTTGGTTAAAGGTTCGTACGAAGCAAAGTGGAAATAGGTAAATAAAAGTTGATTGGCTTTGATCAAATTGTACTCTGATTCGATGGGTTCTTTCACCTTCATGATCATTTCCGCGATTTGATAGGTAGCTTCGATGCTTGGTAAAATGCTTGCACCAGCAGCACTGTAATCTTCGTCAGAAAAACCACTTCCAAGTCCTGCACTTTTCTGTACATATACTTGATGGCCTCTTTTGATCAATTCTTTTGCACCTGCAGGGGTGAGGGCAACTCGGTTTTCATTGTTTTTGATTTCCTTAGGAACACCTATAATCATGGTTAAGTCGATTTGGATTTATAGTACTGCCGCAAAGATAGGAAGCAAAACACGTTTGAGCAGCTAGTTTAGAAATACAATTTGGTAGCCATTTTGTTTTTAGAAGATTTTCAAAAGTTTATTCCCTTTTACCCAGTAAACCTCTACTAAATTTTAAAAATGAGGATATTCTGAAAAAATCTTTTGATTTTTTTTTAAAAAGTATAAAAAAATCAAGCAGAGATTATCGGAAGGATTACTATACTAAAATAGCATAATTCGATAAAAATTAGAATATTATTTGGTTAAACTAGAATATAACTAAAAATACCAAATTTTAAATGGGTAAATAGCTAGCTTAAAATTTGCACATCCGCAGTTAATGCCTATTTTTGAAGGCAACATATAGACCCAAAAAGTAACGATTCAGGATAATTCAACCTATGGCGGGAAAATCACAGGATAAAGTGCAGCAGGAGGCCAGTATTCAGCAGAATCAGGTTTTAGAGGATTTCAGATGGGCGGTGACCAGTAGACATGCTTCCTTGATGGGAAGAAAAGAAGTGTTTATGGGGAAGGCCAAATTTGGAATTTTTGGTGACGGGAAAGAGTTGGCTCAACTAGCCATGGCTCGAGCATTTCAAAAGGGAGACTTTAGAGCAGGTTACTACCGTGACCAAACCTTTATGATGGCCTTGGGCGAATTATCAGTACAGC
Organism: Spirosoma fluviale; assembly: GCA_945872775.1. Taxonomy (GTDB): domain Bacteria; phylum Bacteroidota; class Bacteroidia; order Cytophagales; family Cyclobacteriaceae; genus Algoriphagus. Next base: position 3,278 of record CAMCBC010000151.1, read on the forward strand.
AGTACTTCGCTCAACTATATGCGCATACAAATGTAGAAGCGGACCCCGCAAGTGCAGGTAGACTGATGAATGGGCATTTTGCTACTCGTTCTCTAAACGAAGATGGTAGTTGGAAATCGCTGACTTCTCAATACAATGCCTCAGCGGACATTTCTCCTACGGCCGCACAGATGCCCAAACTTTTGGGTTTGGCTTTTGCCTCCAAACTATTTAGAAATAATAAAGGTCTGAAAGACTTCACTGACTTTTCAGTCAATGGCAATGAGGTTGCATGGGGAACCATTGGAAATGCCTCGACTTCAGAGGGCATGTTTTTTGAATCCATGAATGCTGCGGGTGTACTCCAAGTGCCGATGGTTGTGGCTGTATGGGACGATGGATTTGGGATTTCAGTTCCTCAGGAGTTTCATACCACCAAAGGAAGTATTTCGGAAGCCTTGATCGGTTTGCAGCGAACAGATATTGAAAAAGGATTTGAAATTTTACGCGTAAAAGGTTGGGATTACGAAGGACTGATGCAAGCATTTGCCACAGCGGGACAGCTGGCGCGCGAATCGCATGTTCCTGTGCTGCTGCATGTAGAAGAGATGACTCAACCGCAAGGCCATTCTACCTCCGGGTCGCACGAACGGTACAAGAGCAAAGAACGATTGCAATGGGAGAATGATTGGGATTGCATTCTCAAATTCAAGGAATACATCATCTCTTCAGGATTTGCTACTGCGGATCACCTAGATGAGATTGAAGCGGCTGCCAAAGTGGAAGTGAAGCGACAGAAAGATGCTGCTTGGGCTGAATTTGCAGGAGAAATCAAAGCAGAATTAGAAGAGGCGCTATGGTTGATTCGAAGCACTGCCGAAAAATCTTCCCGTAAGGTTCTATTGATTCAGCTTGCTGATGATTTGAAGAAAACCATCAATCCAATTCGTAAGGATGTAGTTAGCACGGTTCGAAAAGTTTTGTTTTTGCTTCGTGCTGAGGGTGAAGGAATTAAGAAAGAGTTGAAAGACTGGTATTCCCAAATACAGGAGAAGAATTTTGATCGCTACAATAGTCATTTGTACAGCCAAACGGCAACTGCTGTTACCAATTGTCAGGTTATCCCTGCTCAGGTCAATGAAAATTCTCCTCTTGTGGATGGCCGAGAAATTTTACAAGCATTTTTTGATTATACTTTAGAGCATAATCCTCAATTTTTTGCTTTTGGAGAAGATGTGGGTAAAATAGGCGATGTCAATCAAGCCTTTGCAGGACTTCAAGCGAAACATGGAGAGTGGCGCGTAATGGATACGAGCATTAGAGAGTGTACCATTATCGGCCAAGGCATCGGAGCAGCATTGCGAGGTCTTCGTCCAATGGCCGAAATACAGTACCTAGACTATCTCCTATATGGCATTCAGTTGCTTTCGGATGATTTAGCGACCTTGACTTACCGCACCAAAGGAGGTCAAAAAGCTCCCTTGATTGTGCGTACAAGAGGACACCGTTTGGAAGGGGTTTGGCATTCGGGATCTCCGATGGGCATGATCTTGTCTAGCCTTAGAGGAATGATTGTTTGCGTACCAAGAAACATGACTCAAGCGGCGGGGATGTATGCTGCTCTTCTGCAATCTGATGAACCTGCATTGGTGATTGAATGCTTGAATGGCTACCGTCTAAAAGAGCAAATGCCTCAAAATATTGGACAATACACTGTGCCAATGGGAATTCCAGAAATCCTCCGTGAAGGACGTGATTTAACTGTGGTTACCTACGGTAGCATGTGCCGTATTGTGATGGATGCAGCTGCTGAACTTGCGGAAATTGGACTTTCTCTGGAAGTGATTGATGTGCAGACCTTACTTCCTTTCGATACGCATGGCATTATTGGACAATCGATACAGAGAACTAACCGGGTACTTTTTGCTGATGAGGATGTCCCAGGAGGTGGAACTGCCTTTATGATGCAGCAGGTTTTGGATAATCAAGGGGTGTATTCCTATTTGGATGCTGCTCCACAAACTTTAGCTGCTCAGGCACATCGACCCGCATATTCTACGGATGGGGATTATTTCTCAAAGCCAAGTGTAGAGGATGTCGTGGAGAAAGTGTATCAGATCATGCATGAATCCAATCCCAAAAAGTTTCCAGCCTTGTAAAAAGAAAGAGCTGGTTAAAAGCTAGCTCTTTTTTTTATTTCCTACTGATTTGTTTGAGGGTTACGGCTGCACTAGAAACCTCATTGGAGCGATTGAGTGCGCGATCTTGAATTTGCACGTCAATTCGTAATGTGTCGTTCCTGAAAATTGACTCCCAGCCTGAAGAAAGCATTCGGTAGGTGATTTTGCCCTCTACGGCCTGACCAATTTCTGTGGTTAAGATTCTCGGAAATCTGCCATTGAATGTGGTAAAGAAAGGCGGGTCTTGCCACCTAAATTCTCGAAATTGTCCGTTTCGCTTGATGAAGAAGCGAACAAAAATATTGTATTGATTGTCGTTTTTTTCAACCCAGAGCGTGTCCTTGAAGATGGTATTGTTTACTATGGGATCAATTACCCAATCGATGGGATTGTAGCGTGGAGCAGTGCTTGGCCTTCTGGAGTAGGTAATATAGTTGCCCGCAGCATCTTTTTTGTAATTGAGCGGATTGAAAGGGGGATTGATGTCAGTCGCTGACAAGCCCAAATCTCCCTCTGCATCTTTAAAGTTGAGGGTAAGTAGCAAAGAGTCTTGTCCAGGGGTGCCTACATATTCCAAACTAGAAAATCCAATTTCAGGTGTACTCGGAAAATTCTCAGGCGGGCTGATACAGGAGTAGCTCAACAGAGTAAAACCAAACAATAAATAAGAATAGTTTTTCAAACGCATGAGATGAAGGTACATTTACATTCCGAAACAAGGTGGACCTGTTAAGAGGAGCCAAGATATAAAACGATGGAAGAATTTAAAAGTTTTTCAAAAAGGTTGGAAACCTTGACTTTGGATCATTTTGAAGATTTTGCGCTGGAGTTGGCTCAATTTCAAGCAATCCATAATCCGATTTATGCGGCCTACCTGAAGGCAAGAAAAATTCAGACCTCGAGCATACTAAAGCTGGAAGATATTCCCTTTTTGCCCATTCAATTTTTTAAAGACAGTCAAGTTTATTGTGGAAATCCCGAGTATGCCACCCAAGTGTATAGCAGTAGTGGTACGACAGGAGCAATTACAAGTAAACACTTGCTGTGGTCAGAGGAATTTTACCTCAATCATTCGCAACGCCTATTTGAAAAAGAATATGGCCCCTTATCGAATTTTCATGTTCTAGCATTACTTCCGGCATATTTGGAGCGACCCGGAAGTAGTTTGGTCGCGATGGCAAGCCATTTTATCCAAGAAAGCAAGT
>CAMCBC010000152.1 GCA_945872775.1 Spirosoma fluviale
GTACCTTGTATAACCTAATTCTAGGTGATCTATCCCCAATTCTTTTTATATTTAATTGCTAAACGCTTGATTTTTAGGTGTTTTTACCATAACTTATAGTATTGATTATCCTTAATTTTTATTTCGATTTATTTTTTTTGTGTTTCAGGTCTCGTGGTGTTGTTCACCTTTAGCACAACAAAGTGACCGAAAATGTACATTTTTTGAGTACAGTAGCTGGTGTACTGAACTGCTGTCATGGTTTTCTATCGCTTCAGCCACCCGCATTGTATTTATTTTTTCAGTGTGTTCTACCCATTTTTTTCACGGAGCTCCCCTCCGCTAACGCCACTTACAGATGAGATTTTATTCCATTTTTCTACTTTTTTGCCTTGGGCTGTGCCTTCCATCTTTCGCCCAAGACTCGCCTTGGTTTCGGTATGACTTGACCTACTACAAAATTCAAACGGCTGCTACCGGGATCTACCGCATCCCAGCCAGCAGTTTTGCTGTTTTGGGTATTCCCTTCAAACAACTAGACCCTCGCAACTTGAGGCTTTACCATCGAGGAAAAGAAGTAGCTGTTTGGGTGGAGGGAGAGGAGGATGGCCGATTGGATGCCCAGGATTACCTCGATTTTTTAGGGTTAAAAAACAGGGAATGGTCAAGTACCGAGATTGCAATTCCGAACCCCTATGTAAACACCTTTTCAGATACGACTGCCTTTTTCTTGGCGTATACGCCCGGTGAAAAGGGAAAGCGAATGGAATTAAGCTCCTCAACTGATGTGCATCTCCCTAGCGCGGATCAGTTTGAAGTAGTACAACTCCAGGTGTTTGCGGATCAGTATGCCTTAGGGAAAATGGCCCGATGGGGGCTTCGCTCTTCAACACCTAAGGAGGGACAAGGCTGGATGAGTTCGGTAATTGCTCCTGGATTGGACCTGGATTTTCAACTGGATTCTACCTTTACAAAGGTGGATTCCCAATCCATTTCGTTAGTACTCGGCTGGGTGGGTCGCTTTCCACAGGAGCATGTTCCCTTACTTTGGTTGGGCACAACTTCCAAAGTCCTTCGAACCCTTCCCAGTCCCCATTTTTCTGGATTTGAAGCGCGTCAACAATCCCTGGTACTTCAGCCAGGAGATATTCAAGAAGGAAAGTTCAAGCTTCATTTGGCAAAAGATCCTGTTCGAAATGGAGATTATTTTTCACTGGCTTTTGCCCAACTTACCTACTGGGTGCCCATAGGTGAGGTTAGTGCGCGACCTACTCCTCGAAGAATTACAGTTGAAGCCATGCATGCGGTACGCTTTCGAGATTATTGTGCTTTGGCGGCGAACTACCTTTTGGTCGGGCACCGGCAATTGGAGCAGCCTTCGCTGCAGCATGCCAACCCCCTTCAGGCTTATGCAAGCTATCGAGCCTCCGCTGCCGGTGGCAGTTTCGATACCCTGGTGCTGCGAATGGAAGAATTATACGATCAATTTGCCTTTGGGGAGCGGACACCTTGGGCATTGCATGCATTTTTAAAGTTCTATTGGCCGATTCATCGTCCCCAGTACCTGCTACTGACCGGCAGATCCATAGCCCCCTTTGCGCAAGTATGGAAAGAAAATGCCTCGGTCTTTTACCGAAACGCTCCCCAATCCTTTGAATTTCAAGACCTAGTTCCGGCTGCAGGTTTCCCAGCCTCGGATTCTTACTTTGTGAAGGGGCTGCAGCCTGGGGAACCTGAATTATCAGCGATGGCGGTGGGGCGCATTCCTTCCAAGAGCTCCCAGGATCTTTCCAATTATTTGGACAAAGTGATTGAACAGGAAAGTTCGGGGAAGGCTGAGTCCAAACGAATACTCCATCTTGTAGGCGGGATGAATCCTGCAGAGCTGGTTCGCCACAGCAGTTTCTTGGCGGACTTTGAGGAGCTAGCAAAAAGGGGATTGCCTAAAGTGGAGGTGGCTACGTATACAAAAGACACGACTGCAGAAGTGCAGCGGATTGATTTGAGCAAGGACCTCAACGCGGGTGTTTCGCTGATCACCTACTTTGGGCATGGCTCCTTGGCCTCCAACGAACTGGATTTTGGATATGTCTCCGATCCCAGCTTTGGCTATGCCAATGCGGGAAAGTATCCCTTGCTGTTGATCAATGGTTGTGAATACAGCAATGCTTTTGGACCAAGCTACAGTCAAGGGGAGGATTGGCTGCTGACGCCGAAGAAAGGGGCCATTGGGGTCCTTTCAACCTCTTCCTTGGGGGTGGATCTTTTGCTCAAGCGCTACACTGAAATCTGGTACAAGCAGCTGTTTGCAGTTGAATCAGCTGCAAAGCCACTCAGCCTTGGAGAAGTGATGCTTCGAACTGAGCGAGAGTTTTTGCTTCGCTACGGTTCAAGTCTGGAACATCAAGCACAGCTGTCTCAGTTCCTGCTTTTGGGCGATCCGGCGGTACGGATTTTGCGCAATGCGCAGCGGTAATCTAGTTTAGTTGGGTTTGGTGTTTTTTGCGAAGGCAGACACCTTCATCTCCACTTTTCGTTGGTCGGCGTTTACCGGATTTCTTGGCCAAAGGTCAATAGGTTGTGGTCTGGATCTAGTAGGGAAAATTCCCGCATGCCCCAAGGTTTGGTTTCCAAGGGTCCATTGGGATGAATCGCGACCTTCCGCTCCAAAAAGTACTGGTAAAGCTGATCAATTTCTGCTGTTCTCAGGTAGACCTGTCCGTAGTTTTGAAGTGCATCCAATCCAGGGAAAAGGAAAAAATGGAGTTCAATCGCATCCTTTTTTACCATCAGGTAATCGGGGTAATCATGGGTTCCCAGGGGTTCAAATCCCAACTGCTCCAGGTAGTAGGCCTTGGTGAGGGCTTTGTTGCGCATGGGCAACTTGGGGACGATGCTTTGAATCATGATTTGATTTTTTTCTTTGTCCAAAAATGCCAAATTCCCCAGATGCTTCCAACAAGTAGTAACCCAAGGACCAGCCAATCTTGCGGGTCTTTTAAAGAGGCTTGTGCCTCCAAAAAAGACTGTGCTGCCATCCCCGAAGCGAATGCTAGGATGGTTCTTGGGAGCATGCCTGGGAGTCCATAGCGAATGATTTTTGAAAGGGGAATTCCCAAAGAGGCAAATAGAAAATTGGAAATCGCAAAGGGAATAAGCGGGCTGATTCGTACAAAAAACACCAATCCTGCTGGCTGCTCGATTCGTTTTTCGATTTCCACCTGCAAATTCGGGTGGCGTGCATACAAGATTGTTCGGAAGTCTGCATTGAGCCATTTTCCCAGCGAATAACCCAAGACATTGGCGAGGAGGTACGCGATCACGAGGTGAGGAAATACGGTCCATCCCCAAAAAAAGCCTGAGGCGAGCGCAGTAAAGGTGGTCGGGAGGAAGGCTAGCCCAACGAGGAGGGTGAGGATGAGGATCAGGAGGAGGTGTTCCCCAACTCCTGCCACTGCAATCTGCTCGAGTTCCTGGTACCGTGTGCTAAGCAACAGCGAACCCAGGAGGGGAACAAAGCTCACCCAAATCCAACCCAGCGTGGTGCCAGGATGGCTTCGGAAGTAGCTGCCCAAGTCCTTGAAAATGCTGTCCTTTTTTGTCATCTTTGACTCGCTTTTGAAGTAAAAGCCAGCAAGTTTAGCACCTAGCTTTGGAATTACGAGCATTTATCCAAAATAGGTTTTGAATTCGATGTAAACCCATCCTACTTAAATTCACTTTAGATGAAATTTGGTACCAAAGCCATCCACGCGGGCGTAGCTCCGGATCCTTCCACAGGAGCCATCATGACTCCTATTTTTCAAACCTCCACCTACGTTCAAAAATCTCCTGGAGATCACCTTGGCTACGAGTATAGCCGTACCCATAACCCTCCCCGAACCGCCTTGCAGCAAAGTTTGGCCACTTTAGAAAACGGAAAACATGGCATTTGCTTCTCTTCTGGTTTGGGCGCCATCGATTCGGTCATTAAGTTGTTTAACCCTGGGGATGAGATCATCTCCACCAATGACTTGTATGGCGGCACCTATCGCTTGTTTACCAAGGTGTTTGAGCGCTACGGCATCAAATTCCATTTTGTGTCCATGGCAGATCCAGAGGCACTTTCTTCGCTAGTCAATGAGCATACCAAGATGGTTTGGGTGGAGACGCCGACCAACCCGATGATGAATATCATCGACCTCAAGGCCATGGCTCGCTTTTCAAAGAAGCATGGCCTACTCTTGGCGGTGGACAATACTTTTGCATCGCCTTACCTACAGAATCCGCTTGATCTGGGTGCAGACATTGTGATGCACTCCGTGACCAAGTACTTGGGCGGACACTCGGATGTGGTGATGGGCGCTTTGATTGTGAATGACGATGAGCTAGCTGCTCGCTTGGTCTTCTTGCAAAATGCTTGTGGAGCCACTCCAGGACCTCAGGATTGTTTCTTGGTGCTGCGGGGCATCAAAACCCTCCATCTCCGTATGGAGCGGCACTGCCAAAATGGAAAGGTGATTGCTGAGTATTTGAAAACACATCCCAAGGTAGCCAAGGTGTATTGGCCTGGCTTTGAAGATCATCCCAACCACCAAGTAGCCAAGGATCAAATGCGTGATTTTGGCGGGATGATTTCCTTTACGTTGGTAGGCAATAAGTTATCGGATGCGAAAGTGGTGATGGAAAACTTTCACCTCTTTGCGCTGGCAGAATCCCTTGGAGGTGTGGAATCTCTGTGTGGTCATCCTGCCACGATGACGCATGCATCTATCCCGAAGGAAGAGCGTGAGAAAGTAGGTTTGGTAGACTCTTTGATCCGCCTGAGTGTTGGAGTGGAGGATGTAGAAGACCTCAAAAAAGACCTGGCAGACGCCTTGTCTAAAATTTAAAATAGGAAATTTTATTTCCAATAGATCCTCGCTGTTAATCGCAGCGGGGATTTTTTTTCGACTCACCCTCCGACTTTACGGAGTAAGCTAAGCGCTTGTTTTTCGAGGGTTGTTGCCAAGGCCTTCTTTTCCTCTTTCAGCTCCTTCACCCAGTCCAAGTATTTTTTAGACACATCTTCTTGTTGCCCGATAAAGTGAGTCAAACTCTGCAAGTTCAGGTGGTTGGCATACCAAGGTTTTAGTCCATTTTTGAGTTGCTCCAGTTCCTCGTGAACTTGGGGAAGGTAGATGGGATTCAAACCTAGATGAATCAGCAGATTTTCCAAAATGATCACTTTTCGGAGCCCCTCAAAAAGGTCTCGGAAGCCTTGCGTGGAAATGGGAGAACTCACTTCCTTCCCTAAGTAGCTGAGTTCCTCTTGTACCAATTGGTGTATCGAGGTGGTGAGGACCAAGGGCTTGATGCCTTTGCTAGCCTCATGTGCCTTTTCGAGGTATTCCTCCCACATTTTCAAGGAGCTTCCCACCATGAGGTCAAAGGCTTCTTTTTGCATTCCTCGTTTCTGCTCGTTCAAATAGGTTTTGAAGCTGTCAAAAGCGAGGGAAAGGGTTTTTTCACGCTGCTTGAGTCCTGTTTCCACCAGTTTGAGGTGGTGGATTTTTTTTAAGGACTTTTTTAGGGTCTTCAGTGGAAAAAATAAGGAGTAACCCAGGTGTTTTTGTTCGAAATGAATTTTCTCCAATAGCTCGGAATAGAGCTCCAAAAACTCCAATTGTTCCAAAAGCGCAATAGCCTTGGCAGACTTGATTTCCTTTCCAAGTTCTAAAAAAAGGGCTTTGGCCTGTTGGTGTTGGTGTGAAAAGAGCTGAAATACAGGGGATTTCATTCTGAGTGGTCCTTAGGAAATTTTTACTAATGTGGCGCCGTAGCCCCACTGGTCTTTCTGTGTGTCTTGAAAGTAGGAAATATTTCTAAGTTGGCTCAACCGCTTGTGAATTTCTTTTCGAAGAACCCCATTTCCAATGCCGTGGATGAAGGTGATCTGGTCCATGCCAGCGGCGATGGCTTGGTTGAGATTTTTTTCAAAGACCTCCAATTGGATTCGTAGCATCTCAGAGTTGCTCAAACTGTCCGGCTTGGGATGGAGGGCTTCGATATGCAGGTCAATGGAGGCGGAGGGCGCTTGTACCTTTGTGGATTGCGGAGTAGGCGTGAGTTGATTCAGCTCAGCATTAAGCCCTCGAATGTCTAGTTCCTTGCTGGTGTTTTCCAAGCCAAACAGGTAGGCATTCTTGCCAATCAGGGGGGACTTGCTGAGGTGCTTAAAAAATTGGGTGGGCTTCATTTTTAGTTGCCTTTCAAATGCTGGGATTGCGCGATTCAACTTGGCTTGAATGGGGATAAATCGGAGCAGAAAAGCGGGCCATTCGTCCAGTTCTTTGAGGATGCAGTCGTCAATTTTTTTGGCCTCCCCGGCACCAAGTGCTCCTGCAAAAAGCGTTCGGTGGTTGGTTCCATACACTTCAGAAGCATGGGATAAGTAGGGTTGTGCGCTGTCGTTGATCAGGTAGAGGCTGAGGCTTTGGTCATTGATCGGAACGAATGCAAGGTACAAGCCTTGGTCTTTCGGGGCAGAAATGGGC
>CAMCBC010000153.1 GCA_945872775.1 Spirosoma fluviale
AAAAAAGTATTCCCCCAGCCCCATTTGCTGGCGTTGATTCAAGACAAGCGAAAACAAAAGCAGTTTTACCTTGAAAATGGCATTCCAACCGCCGAATTTATTCTCACCGAAAACAAGGCTGATGTCCTCGCGAATGCTTCTTTTTTACCCGCAGTCAATAAGCTGGGTAAAGAAGGATACGATGGACGTGGCGTGCAGGTGCTTCGTAGCGAAGCTGACCTAGACTTGGCCTTTGATGCCCCAGGGTTATTGGAAAAGCTGATTGACTTTGACAAAGAGATTGCCGTGACCGTAGCCCGCAACGAGCAAGGTGAGGTCATTGCCTATCCTGCTGTGGAATGCGCCTTTCACCCTACTGCCAATCTGGTAGAGTTTCTTTTTGCGCCAGCAGCCATTTCCTCAGAAATTGAAAAAAAGGCGCAAGCCATCGCCAAGGACCTTATCCTAAAGTTGGACTTGGTGGGAATCCTAGCTGTAGAACTTTTTGTAACCCGTACTGGAGAAGTGCTTGTCAATGAAATCGCTCCCCGTCCACACAATAGTGGTCACCACACCATTGAGGCCAATTTTACCTCCCAGTTTGAGCAGCACCTCCGTGCCGTGATGAACTGGCCCCTAGGCAATCCGAGCTTACGCTGCCCAGCGGCCATGATCAACTTGCTCGGCGAACCAGGCTATGAAGGAACTGCAGTGGTGGAGGGATTGGCTGAGGCCCTATCCGAGTCAGGAGTTTACCTGCACCTTTATGGAAAAAAATACACCAAACCTTTCCGAAAGATGGGCCACGTGACCCTTCTGGGCGAGGATATTCAGGAAGTAAAAGCCAAAGCCAACCGAATCAAAGAACTCATCAAAATCAAATCGAAGCTATGAATCCACAGGTAGGAATTATCATGGGAAGTCAATCTGATCTTCCTGTCATGGCCGAAGCGGCCCAGTTTCTGGAAGACATGGGCATTGCCTTTGAACTCACCGTGGTGAGTGCACACCGTACTCCCAAGCGGATGATTGACTATGCAGAATCTGCCCGCGAGCGCGGTATCAAAGTAATTGTAGCAGGTGCTGGCGGAGCGGCTCATTTGCCAGGAATGGTGGCTTCGCTTACTAGCCTTCCGGTGATTGGCGTACCGGTGCACAGTTCCAACTCGATTGATGGCTGGGATAGCATCCTATCGATTTTACAGATGCCAAGTGGCATTCCTGTGGCTACTGTAGCCCTCAATGGAGGCAAAAATGCAGGAATCCTCGCTGCTTCTATCTTGGGAGCTTACGATGCCGAAGTAGGACAAAAGATGGATGCTTTTAAGAAAGGCCTTCGGGAAAAGGTGGAGGAATCTGCTGCTCAGTTGGAAGAAAAGGGCTGGAAAAGCTCATTGAAAAAATAAATTACGCTCCAAGGATTGCATGAACTGGAACAAGCCTGTCAAATTTAAACTGGGAGATGTGGACTGGGAAATGCCTTTGTCTACCCTCGTTCTGGTCCTAGCACTCACCTTAATTTTGATGGCCGCTGGCGGATGGCTTGGTTACCAATTTGGTTCGGGTAAATAATCTGGTCAACGGCTAACAGTCCACGGTCCACGGCTCACTGAATTGAACTTCAAGCATTACTTTCTTCTCGTATAGGTAGATGCGGCTTATCATCTAACCCAGGTTGGAATCAAAAAAGAGGCTGTCCCAAAAGGAGACAGCCTCTTTTTTACTAGTATTTTCTAAACCTTTTTGTTCCAATTAGGAACAAGGACTGTAGTCCGTCTCAATCTGCTGTCGACCGTCAACAACTTGAATCCGTAATTCAAACTATTTCACGGAGCGGCCCGCCGCGACGGGTATTTCAACCTTATTTCCATCGTATTTCGTTTCTTTTACTTCTTATTCGCCTTCTTCATCGGATTGTCTCCTTGAGCGGCTCCTCGCACTGCGGAACCACCCTTAAACAATTCAAATCGGGTAGGCTGGTATTGTCTAGGCCAGTAGTTGCTGCTTTCGTCTATATCGGCGGTTTCACGCTTGGGATCTAAAACGAATTTTACCACTTCCTTTTCCTTTGCAAACACCTTGGTCACTTGAGATTCATTCTTTCTCCAGATTTCTGCAGGGATGTGTTCTGTTTCCTTGCTGCCGTCTGCATAGTGGAACTCTACGATCAGCGGCATCACCAGACCTCCAATGTTGCGGAAGGTCATTTCATAGAAGTTCATGTTGCTATTCAACAAACTCTTCTCCTGCTCAGATAGGCTGCCCAAGAATGTTTTGTAGGCCGCTTCATCTTCCGGAGTCACGGAGAATGGATTGTAGCTGTTGTAGAAATCACGGGTAGCAGGATCTGCTTCCACTACGGTAGTGGGCACGCCCTTCATATTCGCTTCTTTGGATACCGAAGCCTCTTCGCGGTCGAAACTAACTTTGGCATCTGCCTTTTTCTGTGCGGGAGTTCTATTGTCCAACTTGTACCATGCCACATTTTCAATGGAAATGTCTACTGGCTCGGTTCCGTAGAACCAGCCTCTCCAGAACCAATCCAAGTCTACAGCGGAGGCATCTTCTAAAGTGCGGAACAAGTCATCCGGGGTCGGGTGCTTAAACATCCATCTTTTGGAATACTCCTGGAATGCAAAGTCAAACAAGTCTCTGCCCATCACCGTCTCGCGAAGGATGTTCAAGGCAGTAGCCGGCTTGGCGTAGGCATTGGGGCCAAACTGGATGATGTTCTCAGAGTTAGTCATGATTGGCTCAAGCAAGTGCTTTTCGCTCTTCATGTAAGGCACGATTTTGTGCGCAGGGCCACGACGAGAAGGATAGTTCCGATCCCACTCTTGCTCAGCCATAAACTGCATGAAGGTATTCAATCCCTCGTCCATCCAAGTCCACTGTCGCTCGTCTGAGTTGACAATCATCGGGAAGTAGTTGTGCCCTACTTCGTGGATGATTACGGAGATCATGCCGTATTTGATGGCGTCCGAATAGGTACCGTCCGCATCTGGTCTTCCGTAGTTGAAGCAGATCATCGGGTACTCCATGCCGTTGCTTCCTTCTACGGAAATGGCTGTTGGGTAAGGATAGTCAAAGGTATGGGAGGAGTAGGACTTCAAGGTATGTGCCACTACGCGAGTAGAATATTGCTCCCAAAGTGGATTGCCTTCCTTGCCGTAGTAGGACATGGCCATGACATCTTTTCCGCCTTGTTTTACAGCCATGGCATCCCAGATAAATTTACGGGAAGAGGTCCAGGCAAAGTCACGGACATTTTCTGCCTTGAATACCCAGGTCTTCTTTCCTGGTGCTTTTTTCTTTTCTAAGGCTTCAGCCTCTGCTTGTGTACGGATGACGACTGGGGCATCGTAGGTTTGCTTGGCCTTGTTCCAACGCTGAAGTTCGGTAGCTGAAAGTACTTCTTCCGGATTCTGAAGCACACCTGTCGCGCCGACCATGTGGTCAGCAGGTACGGTAATGCGCACTTCGTAGTTACCAAAGGTGAGTGCAAATTCCCCTTGACCTAGGAACTGCTTGTTTTGCCATCCCTGGAAGTCAGAGTAGACCGCCATGCGTGGAAACCACTCAGCCATGGTGTAGAGGTAGTTGCCATCCTTCGGAAAATACTCGTATCCCGGTCGGCCCCCGATGTAGCCTACGCGGTCGGTAATGTTGAAGCTCCAATCAATGGAAAAGCGAACGGTCTCTCCAGCCTTCAATGGCTTTGGGAGATCGATGCGCATCATGGTCTTGTTGATGGCCACGTTGAGCGGCTTGCCTGACTCGTCTTGGATGGAAAGGATCTTGACGTCGTAGTCATCCGAATGCCAGAGTATGCCTTCCAAGGTGCGCAAAGACATTTTTGGGGTAATGCTGGATTCAGTCACTTTTGGGGTGTCGGAATCTTTTCCTCGGTTATTTTGGTCGAGCTGTAGCCAGAGGTAGGTCAGTGCATCAGGAGAGTTGTTGATGTAGGTGACGGTCTCCTTGCCTTTGATGGATTGGTTGGCATCGTCTAGCTCTACGTCAATGACATAGTTGGCTTGCTGCTGCCAGTACAGGTGCCCTGGGGCTCCGGAGGCTGTACGGTAGACGTTGGGTGTGCGGAGCATGGGGCCCAATTGTTCAAATCGGACGGCATGGTTTTGCTCGGTATGCTGTGCAAGCGCTGGAAAAGCTGCAGCGCAAGCGAGAAGGGTGAGGGCAAGTATTTTTTTCATCTGAGGGGAAATTCTAAATTCAGAAAGGAAAGGTACTGATTTCTAAAAAGAAAGGAAATGTGTGAGGTTACCAAAATTTGGTTTGGAGCATCAGCATGCAGGCGACGCCCAACACAAATGCAGAAACAATCAATGTCCACTCCTTGCGGTTCATTCCAACCAGGTGAACCAAAGAGGTGATAAGCAAAAAGGCAGCGACAATGACGAGTTGTCCTACTTCCAAACCCACATTAAAAGCGAGTAGCGGCTGCCAAATGGAGGCTTCTTTGCCCAAAAGGGAGCGAAGGTAATTGGCAAATCCCAATCCGTGGATTAAGCCAAATATCAGGGCCAGGAGGTAGTTGAGTTGGATTCCCTTTCCGGAATTTGGCTTTGGTTTGATGAGGGTAATAAGGGCTGTTAATGCAATGGTAACTGGGATCAAAAACTCGATCACTTCGGACCGGATCTGTACCACCTCAAAAGTGGCTAGCGCCAAGGTGAGCGAGTGCCCCAGGGTAAATGCGGTGACGAGCAGGAGGATTTTAACCCAATCCCGAGCGACATAGACTGCGCAAAGTGCGAGGATAAACAAGATATGATCAAACCCCTGGAGGTCTAAAATATGTTGTAATCCAAGCTTAAAATAGAGTTCAAATGAGGTCATATTCGGAGAAATACTTCGAAAAGAAATAATTAAGTTCAATATTACGGTATAATTCCTACAAACGGCACTTTTGGATTAGCAAATGCAACTCAGCGTATTTTCATGGGCACTTTGGGCCTACCTTTCCCTCGTACATCCATTTTACATCACCCTTACCGAATTGCGGTACAATCCTAGTTCCAAAAAGGTGGAAGTTGCCCAGAAGATTTTTTGGGATGATCTGGAAGTGGCCTTGAGCAAGGAGGCTGGAGTGACGGTGGATTTTCTCAAACCAAAAGACAAGGCTAAATTGGAAGGCCAAGTGAAGGCCTACCTCCTAAAGCAAACCCAGGTCTGGGTCAATGGAAAATTGGTTCCCTTGAATTACCTAGGCTATGAGGTGGAGGAAGATGCCGCCTGGTTTTACCTGGAATCGACCGCCACGGCATTGCCCAAATCGGTAGAGGTACAAAACACGCTCCTGCTTCGGGACTTTGAAGGACAGCAAAACATCGTGCATGTGTACGTCAACTCCAAGTCTCCCAAGAGCCTATTGTTAGGGGATGGTAAGGAAAAGGGCAGTATTATTTTTTAGTATCAAGTATCAAGTAGCTAGTATCAAGACGCAAGAGATTAGACTAAAAATTAGAAGCTAGATCCGACTCCACGGAAATACCATAGAAATACCCGCCGCGGCGGGCCGCTTCGTGAAATAAAGTTGAAATACGAATTGAAGTCAATATTTCTCCGAGCTTGCCTGCTTTCCGCAGGCAAGCTCGGATTATTTCTATCTTATTTCCATTGTATTTCCTAGTCCATTTCTGGTACTTAGTACAATTTCTTACAGTTTCTCAAATATCCTTCTAAAGCTCGTAGCCTCGGTGATTCGGCCATGGAGCTCGGAGATCGCCACGCGCTCCTGCTCGGTGCTGTCGCGATGGCGGATGGTGACGGTGTTGTCTTCCAAGGTCTGGTGATCCACCGCGATACAGAAAGGCGTTCCGATCAAGTCCTGGCGCGTGTAACGCTTGCCGATGGAGCCTGAGTCTTCGTAGATGATGTTGAAATCGTACTTGAGGAGTTCCACAATCTCCTGCCCTTTTTCGGGTAAGCCATCCTTTTTGATGATGGGAAGAATTGCCGCTTTCACCGGAGCAATCGCCGGGTGTAACTTGAGGTAGGTTCTGCTCTTTTCCTCAGAAACTTCCTCCGTGTAGGCATTGCAAAGTGTCAACAAGAACAAGCGATCTGCCCCAATGGAGGTTTCGATTACATAAGGGATGTAGTTCTGATTGATCTCCGGATCAAAGTACTGCTGCTTCTTTTTGGAAAATTCCTGGTGAGATTTGAGGTCAAAGTCGGTACGGGAGTGGATGCCTTCCACTTCTTTGAATCCAAATGGGAACTCAAATTCGATGTCCATGGCCGCATTGGCATAGTGGGCCAACTTTTCGTGTGGGTGCTTGCGCAACTTGGCAGCAGGAGTACCCAATGCCAGGTGCCAAGCCATTCGGGTGGCGGCCCATTTTTCGTACCACTCGAGTTCGGTGCCAGGGCGTACGAAAAACTGCATT
>CAMCBC010000154.1 GCA_945872775.1 Spirosoma fluviale
TCCTCCAAAATTGCTACTTCTGTGATTCGCTTGACATCATTGTTTCGTTGAACATCATCGAAAACCTCCTTAGAAATCCGCTCCTGAGGACCGCAGGAAAAAATTAGGATTGGGAGAATTACGATTAGATAGTTTTTCATGATTTGTATTGAAATTGAAATACGGTGGAAATAGAGTAGAAATACCCGCCGCGGCGGGCCGCTCCGTGAAATAATTTGAAGACCAATTCAATCTTCTATTTCACCGAGCTTGTCCGCCGCGGCGGACAAGCTCGGTTTATTTCCATTGTATTTCTATTCTATTCCTCACCCCTTACCCGCACATACTGAAAGATATCTCCCACAGTTCCGTGTTTGATAAATCCTTTTTTCAAGATGGCCTCGGGGATGTAACCTGCTTTTTCGAGCACATTCATGGATTCCCCATTGAAGTCATAGACTTGAGCGAAGATTCGCTGGATATCAAACTTGTCAAAGATGTAGTCGGTATAGCGCTTGACTGCTTCGGTCGCAATGCCTTTTCCCCAAAACGGTTCACCTACCCAAAAGCCCATCTCCATATTGGTTCGCAGCTCGTCTTTGCCCAGTTCGCCACCGATGGCTCCTGCCAGCTTGCCTTCAAATTCAATGGCAAAATTCTGGGCTGGATTAAACTTATAGTTGAACTCTATCCAATGCCGCGCATCGTGAATGGTGTAGGGCTGTGGATAACTATCCCGTAGGTTCATGGCAATCTTTGGATTGTTGGCAATGGGGTACAGCTGATGAAAATGAGATTCGTTCCAGGTCACCAGGTGGATCTCTCTTTCTCCTTCAATAAGCATAAGTAAACTCGGTTAATTCTCGGTACAGGATTTTTTTCAATATAGGGGCTTAATTCTTTCTTTACAATGGACAGGGGCTAGTCAATGCCTCCAGCCTGCATTTTTTCTAGATTTTCTGCCATGCGAAGCGCAGAAATGAATTCTTCGATCCGCCCATCCATGACATCTGGCAAGTTGTATACCGTCTTGTTGATGCGGTGGTCGGTGACACGAGACTGGGGATAGTTGTAGGTACGGATCTTGTCCGAGCGATCCCCGCTTCCCACCATGGACCTGCGTTGGGCGCCTACGGCTTCGTTGTGCTTGGCCAGCTCAATCTCGTAGAGTCGGGAGCGAAGTACCTTGAGGGCCTTTTCAAAGTTTTTGATTTGGGATTTCTCATCCTGGCAAGTGACGATGAGTCCGCTGGGATTGTGCGTCAAACGCACCGCCGAATAAGTCGTATTCACCGACTGTCCTCCAGGACCAGAGGAGCAGTAGGTATCCTTGCGGATGTCGTTCATGTCCAGGTGCACCTCTACTTCGTCCATTTCGGGAAGTACGGCTACGGAGGCAGCGGAGGTATGCACCCGTCCTTGAGATTCGGTGGCAGGTACGCGTTGCACCCGGTGTACACCAGACTCGTACTTGAGCATGCCATATACATCTGCTCCAGAGACGGTGGCGATGATTTCTTTATAGCCCCCTGCGGAGCCGAAGGTAAGATCTAGCACGGTAAGTTTCCAGTTCTGCATTTCGCAGAAGCGCTCGTACATCCGGAAGAGGTCCCCTGCAAAAATCGCCGCCTCATCGCCACCAGTCCCGCCTCTGATTTCAAGAATACAATCCTTGGAATCGTTCGGGTCTTTGGGAGTCAGTAGCTGCTTGAGTTCCTCTTCGAGTTCGATTTTTTTCTGGCGCAGCTCGTCCAATTCTACCTTCGCCATCTCGCGAAATTCCGGATCTTTTTCCTTGTCTAGAATTTCTTTGGAGCTGTCGATATTCTGAAGCACGAGGGTATAGGCATCGGCAACGCCAACGAGCTTTTCCAAGTCCTTGTACTCTTTGGTCAGCTTGGCGTAGGCGCTCATATCGGACATGGAGTCCGGCAAAATGATGAGCTGCCCTACTTCTTCAAATCGATCTTTAAGGGATTGTAATTTATCGAGCATGGGTGGTAAAAATCCTTACAAAAGTACGGCTATATTCGAGGATGACCTCCAAAAAGCGGGAAGAATTTGTTTAAAAAATGTAGGGCTTAAGCCTGTATTTTGTAGAACACATAGCGCTTGTCCTCCGGCTTTTTGTCGCGAACAATCAATTCTTTCCCTGCTTGGGCAAGGTATTGCTCGTTGATATCGTTGATAAGTCGGGCGCGCTTCATGCGTCGGGAGTCAAAATTGGCTTGGGTGTCAATGCCGAGCAGCTGGTCAAGCGTCTCGGTAGTGAGCAACTGTCCGGAATAGGGCAACAAGAGTTGAATGGGCTCTAACCTTTGGGAAGGCTTCTCTTCAGGATCCTCCATTTTTTTCTTGGGAAGGATCTTTTTCACAATTAGCCAGCCGATTGCCACCACTACAAAAAACAGGATATAGGCCCAAGAGGATGAAATGCCAAATGCGGCGGCTTCCTTTACCTTGACATAACCTACTTCGGTTGATTTCTGACGAATCTGTGCTAGGTCAAGCACCTTTAGTTCCCCGCTGGGCATGATGTAGTGCAAGACATTGCCCTTAATCTCTAAAAATGGGGACAGCCCCATGTCCACATTTTTGGACTCGTAATAAAAAATCTTGCCCGTCTCTTTTTCAATCAAGTTCCAACCGATATTCTTCAAGCCACTGGTTGATGCCCAGAAGGCATAATCCTGGGTTTGGACATAATAAAGTCCTCCTTTCTCTACAAGCTCTTCGAGCGACAAGCCCTCAATAACCACTTCAATTTCCTGCCATGTTTTTGTTTTCCAATCCAAAAAATATCCTTGGAGATTTTTGGAGTCTATCCCATAGCGCTGGTTAAAGGTCGTTCCAAAAAGAGAAAAAACACCCTTGGAATTTTGATACACAAATTGAGAAAAATAGTTGTCCGGTTGATTTTTGGTGATTTGTAGCTCCCAGGAACCATGAAGTTCATCAAAAGTGAGCAGGTCCATCTGACTTTGCCAGAAACCATGTCCTCCCAACATGTAATGTGTATTCTCACGAACGAAGGAATTGGAAGCGCAAGAGTAGCCCCGATTAAAATAAACGTACTTGTTGACAAGGGTATCTCCGTTGACTTCGTAGAGATCAAAAGTGCAGCCAACTTGAACGTAGAGTTTGGATCCCAATTCATAAATCAGGTACCGATATGGGGATTTATCGTAGATTTTGTCCAAAGAGTCAAGAACTGCTCTCGGAAGTCTTCCCTCTAAAAAATCGTTTTGTCCTTTGTCCTTCCAACTTCTAGTAAAGGTATATAAGGCATTGTAGTCTGCCGCCAAACTAGGACCGACAGTACAAGCTAGAAGCAGAAATAAGAGAAACGCATTTTTTTTCATCTTTTCTCCTTGAAAGATCATTTCAGGTTTCAAGTTTAAAAAAAAGGAGGAGGAAACCGTGAATCCCCCTCCCAAAAAAAATAAACAAAAAACCTTGTGAGAAACTTTAGACTAAACTAAGTAGCCGATTCGCTCATTTTTCATTTTTTCGTGTTTTTTAGGTTCTCTACTCAGTGATTCGTATTGATACATATCCCTTAACTTGGATAAAAAACGCATTTATTCGATTTTAAGAGCACTTTTTTGATTTTTAACAAAAATTGAACGAATTCGACTTTAACCTGAATTATTTGATGATTTTTAGCCGAAAAGTCCAAAAAGCGCGGCGCACCTGTTCGGAAAAAATATTTTCGTACGTCAAAATGAGCTTGAATTTAAGGGGAGCTTGAGGCAAAAAAATCAAAAACCCTAAGAGCTAATAGCTCTTAGGGTTTCGAAAATCAGAATTAGTGGTATCGGATTATCTTAGTCAGTAGAAATTCCTACTGATCAGAAAGTGAATTGCAAATTTCACGGTTTACTTTACTAATTCGTGCTGCATCCAACTTCACCACTTTCCTGTCGTAAGTCATTAATCCATTTATTTCAATTTCTACATCTGTGGTTTGGGTATAAATGGCAGCTGAAAATCCGCTTGCGATTTGCTTTTTTAGCTTTTCTGCTAAAATAAGATATGCATCTGTAGCCTCCTTAGCCGTTTTATACTGCACATATCCCCAATTGCGGTCCTTAACCCATAGATGGTTTTCTGCAACAAGTCCAATTCCACCATACTCACCCATTACAGCTACTCGATTCGCGTCATAGAGCGTCATTTGTGGGTCTGGATAATTGTGAATATCAAGAATGTCTCCTGTGGAATAGAAGTTCCCACCGCTGGCAGCATTTACCAAGCGGCTGGGGTCGTAACTCTTTGTCCATTGCGCAATTTCAACGGTTTTAAATTGACCCCAGGCTTCGTTGAAGGGCACCCAACTTACAATACTTGGATGGGAGATCAGCATGTCCATGATCTCTTTCCATTCCTTCCTAAAATTTGATTCTGATTCAGGTGTACGGACAAAATCCGTTCCAGAGAAGTACTTCGTGGTCTGCCATTCAGGCCCATTATCCCCATTAGGCATGTCTTGCCAGACCAAAATTCCTTCACGGTCGCAGTGGTAATACCAGCGTGCTGGTTCCACTTTCACGTGCTTGCGAATGAGGTTGAACCCTAATTCTTTGGTTTTAAGGATGTCAAACTTCAATGCTTCATCCGTCGGAGCAGTATACAGTCCATCTGGCCACCAGCCCTGATCGAGAGGTCCAAACTGGAAGTAATCCTTGTTGTTCAATTGCATCCGAACAATCCCATTTGCGTCTTTTTTAGCTGAAATCTTACGCATTCCGATGTAACTCTTGACCTGGTCAATTACTTTTCCGGTTCTTAGCAGAGAAACTTCTACATCGTATAAAAATGGTGATTCAGGACTCCACAGTTTTGCATTCGGAATGGAGAGCAAAATTTCCTGATTGGCGACCCCTTTTCCTTGGGCGATGACTTTTCCACTTTCTAGAATTTTAACTTCCACCAAGTCGCTTGTTTTGTTTTCTGAGTTCTGAGCTGCTATCGAAACCGTGTTCCGATCGATATTGGTCACTGATTTAAGTTGGGTCAAGTGATTCTCCCCTACTGGTTCAATCCACACGGTTTGCCAGATGCCGGTTACTGCTGTGTACCAGATGCCCCCAGGATTTACAACCTGCTTTCCGCGAGGTTGAAATCCCTTATTGGTGGGATCCCAAACCCTTACGGTAAGTTTTTGAGGGGTACCAGTTTGCAAATAGGGCGTAATATCAAAGCTGAAAGGGGTGTAACCGCCTTTGTGCGAGCCTATTTGTATGTCATTTATCCAAACATCCGCTTTCCAATCCACAGCCCCGAAATTAAGGATGACTTTTTTGTTTTTCCAGGTTGCTGGCACGGTAAACTCACGGTTGTACCAGAGTTCATTCTGATCGCCAACCGATTTCTGAACGCCTGATAAAGAGGATTCTATGGCAAAAGGAACCAAAATCTTACCCTCAAATTTCGTGGGAATTGCACTGCCCTGGGCAAGAATTGCGTAATCCCATAATCCATTCAGGTTCAACCATTGTGCTCTTTCCAGTGCAGGCCGTGGATATTCGGGTAATGGATTAGCTGGATCCACTTCTTCAGCCCATGGGGTCTTGATTTTATCTCCAGCTGGCTGCCAACCCTGCGCAAAGCCAACGGTCCCTGAAAAAGCAAGGCAGAGGAGTACTAGAATTTGTTTTTTCATCTTGTAAGGCTTTTTATGAATTGACTGGTTAAACGTTTCTGTTCGTTAAAATATAAATAATTTAAAATGATTAACTTCTACTTACTCCCATTTTTCCAGGAGCAGTCGAATTGGAAAGGATTCCAAAGGCCGTGCACGGGATCACGCCCGTGGATTGGATTAAGGAGAATTTGTAGGGGGTAAAAACAAAACCCAATGGACCTCATCCATTGGGTTTTGAGATCTTGTGGCGAATCCTTGATTTTTTAGAAACCGAAACGGGATTTAAGCACATTAAAATTGGTCGTAACTTCTTGTGCGGATATTGCTCGATTGTAGATAAATGCTTGACCTATATTGCCTTTAAAAAAGTATAGCGGATTTTGACCGTCGCTACTTCCGTACGAACCGATGTAAAACTTATCACTTGAATTTGGGCTGAAACTACTCGTACTACTTACATCAATAGGTGTTCCTACCGATATGCCATCCACATATAAATACATCATGGAAGAACGATTAATCGACAAGGTTAGATTATGGAATTTATTATCTAAGTAGGGAGTTAATGGAGTAGATATAATCATACTACTCGGACCTGGTTGAAAAAACGCAACTAAATTATTATCATCGATATAGATAGAATATCTACCCTCATATGACCTGTAAGATGTTTTACCAATAATACCCATAAGCCCTGATCCTCCATCAAATTTTACCCAACAAGAGATTGTCCAACTAGCTAATCCCATATTTA
>CAMCBC010000155.1 GCA_945872775.1 Spirosoma fluviale
TTAATTGGCGGTTGGCTTTGGGGGATATCTGGAATGATCTTGTTCATTCCTTTGGTGGGAATCTTGAAAATCACCCTTGAAAAAAGTGAACAATTCAAGGCTTTCGGCTTTTTACTGAGTGACGATGTTCAAGTCAACGAAGACTCAGAAAACTTCCGGAAGATTTTGAGAAAGAGGATGGTGAAGCAAAAAAAGTAAGTCAAAAAATAAGTCGGGGTGGCAGGATTCGAACCTACGACCTCCACATCCCAAATGTGGCGCGATACCGGGCTACGCTACACCCCGAACTTTTTTATTGAAATCTTCTAGCCTTTGCTAGATGATTGTATTTTATTTGAAAACAGGGGATTCGAACCTGGGACCTTCCCGCATTGCTGCGGGACGCGATACCGGGCTACGCTACACCCCGAACTTTTTTTTATAGATTCAACTAGCCGTTGCTAATTGAGTGTTTTTTGTTTTCTTTCATTAAGGGATTCGAACCTAGGACCTTCCCGCACTGCTGCGGGACGCGATACCGGGCTACGCTACACCCCGAACTTGTACCCAGGAGCTTTTTCCTTAAGGTGGTGCAAACATAGCCAAAAATACTTACCAAACTAACATTACCACTTATGATTTCTTACCAATTAGAAACTGAAATTTCCTTAACCGAATTCCTATCCATTTTAAAAGAATCGGGATTGGCCCGAAGGAGACCGATGGAGGACCTAAACCTCCTAGAGCGCATGATTTCTGGATCCAACCTGCTGGTTACCGCAAGAGCAGAGGGACAGTTGGTAGGTTTGCTGCGAGGGATATCCGATCATTGTTACCGTAGCTTTATTGCGGATTTGGCAGTGTCTCAAGCTTACCAAAGGAAAGGAATTGGACGCCAGCTTCTAAAAATTGCAAGGGAGCAAGCCCCCGAAGCAAGGCTCATTCTATTTTCTGCGGAAGACGCGCTCCCTTTTTATGAAAAACTAGGCTTTCATTTACACGAACGATGCTATCAGTTGAAGGTCGGAGAGCAACTTTTCTAGCAATTCCCTTAACTTGCTGAAGGTCAACCCAGATCCAGACATCAATTTGGTGAAGGAAAGCAAAAATTTCAAGTATTAAATTTCTCTCTAGCCAATTGGGATAGTTTACTTATCCTAAAGGCATTTAGATTAGAAAGTTCAAGTCAAAACCCAATACATTTCACCAAATACTAGTTAAACCCATGAAAAAACACATTTTCCTGCTATTTCTATTCCTATCAGGAATAAGTATGGCTCAAACTACCAAAGAAGCTTCTACAAGTACCTCACCTAAAGCTCAGGTGGCGGAGTCCAAACAATCCGTAACATTGGACGGAAAAGTAATTCCACTTCTTGCCAAGGCAGGAACTATGGAGTTGAAAGACGAGAATAATCGTCCGATCGCTCTTTTTGGATTTACTGCCTATTTCAAAGAAAACCCAGAGAAAAACCGTCCCATTGTCTTTGCATTCAATGGAGGTCCTGGATCTTCTTCCTATTGGTTGCACATGGGAATCATGGGGCCCAAGCGAATTGTGGTGGATGATCCCAACTACAATGCTGCTGCACCTTACCAGCTGACCAACAATGAGTTTTCCATTCTAGATGTGGCCGATGTGGTCATGATGGATCCCGTGGGAACAGGCCTCAGTATACCCATTGGTGACGCAAAGGGCGCTGATTTCTGGGGAGTGGATCAGGATATTCGCAGCACAAGCTTGTTTATCATGCAGTTTTTGAAGGAACATGGCCGACTCAATTCTCCCAAATACATTTTGGGTGAGAGTTACGGTACCTTCCGCAATGCAGGGGTGATGAATTACCTATTGGACAAAGGATACGCATTGAATGGGGTGATCATGGTGTCCGCGGTTTTTGACCTGCGCACCCTGTTTTTTGCTCCAAATGAGGACTTGCCTTATAGCGTGTACCTGCCGACAATTGCAGCTACCAGCTGGTACCACAACAAGGTGGCTAATAAAGGAAAGGATCTTCCCTCTTTTGTACAGGAGGTGAGAGAATTTGTTGAGAATGTATACGCGCCGTCCTTGTTTAAAGGAAACCGGCTTGCTGCCTCCGAAAAAACTGAGATTGCTGCAAAATTGGAGGACTATACGGGCATTGCAGCCAAGGTATGGGAGCGTGCAGACCTTCGAATCACTCCAGGAGAATATTACCAAGAACTGCTTCGGGAAGAGGGAATGA
The DNA here is from genome assembly GCA_945872775.1 of Spirosoma fluviale. Lineage (GTDB taxonomy): Bacteria > Bacteroidota > Bacteroidia > Cytophagales > Cyclobacteriaceae > Algoriphagus. The sequence goes on from CAMCBC010000155.1 coordinate 2,208, forward strand.
CGGTGGGTCGATTGGATTCACGTTACAAAGGCATCAACCTGGACCCGATGGCCATGTCGGCCTTTACGGATCCTCAAAGTGATGCCATTTCACCGGCATACACCATGGGCTTTTTGGATTATTTCCATGGCAGCTTAGGGGTGAGCAAGGACTTGCAGTATGCCACTTCAGCGTATGCCAAAGAAGGGTTTAAATGGGATTGGAAGCACCAAGGAAATAATTTCTGGGGAGCTGATGCAGCCGTAACCACCGTTCCTGACATGGCGGAAGCCTTGAGTAAGGATCCACATGTGGAGATTTTGATCATGAATGGCTACTACGACTTGGCCACTGTTTTCCACGGCGTGGAGCACTCGATTTCCCACATGGGTTTACCTGCTTCTGCCACCGATCGAATCAAGATGACGTATTACGAGGCAGGCCACATGATGTACACGCATTTGCCTTCTGCAAAATTATTCAGAGAAGACTTGAAAAAGTTCATTCAGGATACTGTAGGCAAATAAAATCACTGCGCCCAGCTCTTGCAATCTCTTGTTTTCAAGAATTTGGAGGAGCTGGGCTTTTTTTTGTCTGGAATTGGCAGTTTGAAAGTTTTATGCTCCGAATTCCGCCACTTTACCTAGCACAAAACGTTTTAAGCCATTTTAAAGAGTCAGAAAGCGAATGATTTGACCTAAAAAAATTGTAAATTGAATTAGCATTTAAGGCTTAAAAATATGTTCAACCCAATAGAAATAGACAGAAGTAATCTGACAATCATGGGAGTTAAGTTTTCTGACTTGAAATCCTTAGAAAGCACTGCAAACGCCCTGGGGAGTAATATGTTTGAAGGTTATGAACCGACTCCAAAAGGCATTGAAATTATACGGGACTATGTTGCAGGAAAAATAACATTACCTGAACTTGTGGCATTTGCCAAAGAAAAAGCCTATGTCTAATTCTTACGAATACATAGATTCTGACTTCATCTACACAGACCCGAATACAGGACTTTTAAGGAATTTACAAGACATTTCAGACCCCGATGTTTTACTTTTTGTTGAGAGTGGTGTTGTAAACGAAACGTTTTTTCCGCTTATTTCTGTAAATTAGAAGTTATAAAAATATCGCCTACAGGAGAATTAGCCACAATTATACCTATCAAAACCCATTTTTATGCTGAACTATTTTTTTAGGTTTTTGCTTTCAATTTCCCTTGTGCTTTTGCTTTCCTTTTCGGGTTTTAGCAATCAAATGATACCCTTGGATTCTGTTTCCGATTCAAGATATATTCAATTACAAAATGAGATAAAGAATATAGTCAATGATTACAAAGGACTACGTGTAGGAGTAGCATTGATTAGCAAAGGACAGCCTGATTGGATTGTTGGATTAGGAAACAGTGATGCAAATAAAACTCAACCAGTTTCTGAAAATACGATCTTCAGGACTGCTTCCATTTCCAAAATGTTTGTCGCGCTAGCGATCCTTAAACTTCATGAGAGAGGTCATTTAAAACTCGAGGACCGAATTAAAAATATTGTCCCGGAAGTTGAGTTTGAAAATCCATGGGAAGATACCGATCCAATTAGAATAGTTCATCTTCTGGAGCATACCACAGGTTGGGATGAAATCCATTTGGTAGAAAGGGTGCACAATCATAATTCCCCCATTTCATTAAAAAAAGCACTCGAGTTTCATCCGCATTCAAGAAAATCAAGATGGGTACCTGGTTCGAGATTGTCCTACAGTAATTCAGGTTTTGCAGTTGCTGCCTACGTTGTTGAAAAAACAAGCGGTATGCCTTATGAGAAATTTGTGCATGAAAATATTTTAAAACCATTAAAAATGGATCATACCACATTTTTCAATGATGCATTGTACCAAAAGTGGGGTGCTGAAACCTACAATTGGGCCATGAAAAAGGTTGCCTATAAAAATGAGCTTTATCGACCTTCTGGTGCAATGAATTCATCACCGAAAGATCTGGCCCAGATTCTAAAATTATTGCTTTATCGAGGGTCAATTGATTCCTTAAATCTTTTTGGAGAGAAGTCGATCCTAAGGATGGAAGTATCGCAAAGCACTCCCGGAGCGCAAGCAGGACTAGAGTTAGGCTACGGTTTGGGAAACTTTACGTCCATTTACAACGGATTTGTCTATCATGGGCATGATGGTGCTATGGACGGTGGTCTTTCTCAATTAGCATATCTCCCTGAACATGGACTCGGACACATACTAGTATTAAATGCAAATAATGCCGAAGCGATGCAGAGGTTAGTAAAGTTGATCCGTGAGTTTGAAACAGAAAAGCTTCTTGTTCCTGAGTTTAAAAAAAACAAATATGAGGGTTCTATTGATATTGAGGAGGGCTTTTATCTTGCCGTAAATCCGCGCAACCAAAATTTATTTTATCAGGATGTTTTATTTGCCGGTATTGAAAAAATAGAAGTCCAAAAGAATTCTGTATCCAGATCATGGTTACTTCCAGGCCCATCGATTTTGTATCATCAAGTTTCACCCAATCAATTTACTCTTGGCACAACCAACAAAATAGGATTAGTTATAGCCTCAGACCCAATTGCAGGAAAGGTGCTTTATTCAGAAAATTCAGTTTTGATGCCCATTTCAAGTTTCAAGGTCTTTAGTCAATTGAGCCTCTTGGGACTTTGGATCGTGATGATTATTGCAGGACTTTTCATTTTTATTATCCTTACAATTATGAATTTGCTCAAGAAAGGAAAATATAAAATGGAGATCAAAATAACGGCAATGCCTACTATCACAAGCATTCTCATTATTCTAACCTTCTTTCTGAGATATTTTGGTTTTGAGAATGCTGATTTGCTATTTTCTGTACCTTCATTGCTTTCCATTAGTTTAGTGAGTAGTTCTATCTTTTTCGTCGTAGGTACGGTATTCTCGTTGGTTGTTATTTATAGATCGAGGAGATCTAAAATTCAAAAGCTAGTTCTTTACCCTGTGGTGATACTTTCTTGTTTACACCTTTTCACAGCAATTCATCTGGTGTATTATGGCTTTATTCCATTAGTTACCTGGGCTTAACTAAAATAACTTTGACTTATACGGGTTTGGCAAAAGTGTGGGTTCAGTGCTCCGGAGATCCGATGCGGCAGAAGGTGAAAATCTCCAGCTTCGCCAAGCCCGAAAATGTCACCACCAAGCCCCCAATATTTTCATAGTACAATAGGTCACTATAAAAATTACACGTATATTTGAATATCAATTTACACGTATATGGCAACCAAACTCACGCTTACCGTAGAAAAACAGGTCATCGAATCTGCAAAAGTGTATGCAAAGCAAAATGGCAGAAGTTTATCGGCGCTAATTGAGAACTATTTGAAAGCTCTAGTCCAGAAGGAAGCTACTCATGAGGATTTTTCCCCAAAAGTGAAAGAATTAATGGGCTCCATTAAACTTCCCAAAGATTTTGATTACAAGAAGGATTTGTCAGAAGCAATTTCTAAAAAACATGCCAAATGATTCATTTATTTTTGGATACAAATATTGTAATTGACTTTTTAACAGATCGTAAACCATTCTCTTCCTTGGCAGGAAGACTTTTTGATTATTCAGTAAAAGGCGAAGTCAAATTGTATTTGTCTGCGGTTTCTTATAATAACATCTACTATGTGGTTAGAAAAGTAAGCTCACATAAAGAAACGATTAGAATACTGAGTAGCTTGATTGAGATGACTGAAGTTATTGACTCGACATCAGGCATTATAAAGGATTCGTTGAATTCAGAATTCAATGATTTTGAAGATGCGCTGCAATATTATAGTGCCAAATTGAATCCGGTTATTAACGGAATCGTTACGAGAAATGGCGTAGATTTTAAGCACAGTAGTATTTCAATTTTTACTCCGGAAGAAGCCATTAAGTTTGTGGAAAGTGCCAGCGGGTAACGGCTTTAAACTATAAATAACCCTAATTCGGACTGGCTATAAGTTGGCAAAGCTTCAAAACAATAAAAAAATAATTCATTTTTTGTTCTAGGTTGAATACGCGCTAAACTCATT
>CAMCBC010000156.1 GCA_945872775.1 Spirosoma fluviale
CCCAAGGTGCAGACCAAGAGTTTGTAGCCCGGTTTCATGCCAGCCTTCCCAAAATTCAAGCCCTATTTCAAGAGCTCTATGGAGCTCATGAAGGAGCCGAAGATCAGCTGATCGAACTCTTACGGAGTCTGATTCTGGGTTACCAAGCCAGGGAGGAGCAGCTTAAAGTTCGCGATCAAAAGAAGGCTGTCGAAGGACATTGGTTTCTCAGTCAATCGCTTGCTGGGATGAGTTTGTACGTGGATCGATTTGCAGGAACCCTCAAAACCATGCCTACCAAGCTCTCACACCTGCAGGATTTGGGAGTCAATTTCCTTCATTTGATGCCGCTGTTTGAAAGTCCACAAGGAGAGAGTGATGGGGGTTATGCCGTTTCCAATTTTAGAAAGGTGGATCCCCGTTTTGGTAGCCTCGAAGACCTAATTGCTTTGCGTAAAACCATGCACGAGCAGGGGATGTACCTGATGCTGGACATTGTGCTCAACCATACCTCTCACCAGCATGAATGGGCAATGAAAGCGAAAGCTGGGGATCAAGAATACCAGAATTACTACTACACCTACGAAAACCGCTGGATTCCCAACGAGTTTGAGCAGGCGATGCCAGAGATATTTCCAGAAAGTGCGCCGGGCAACTTCACTTGGAATGAGGAGATGAAGCGCTGGGTGATGACGGTATTTCACAACTACCAGTGGGACTTGAATTTTAGCAATCCCAAGGTGCTTCAAGCGATGGTGGAGACCATGCTATTTTATGCCAACCTTGGGGTGGACCTCCTTCGCATCGATGCGCCTGCCTTTATTTGGAAGCAAACGGGTACCTCCTGTCAAAATCTTCCCCAGGCCCATACTTTACTTCGCCTGATCAAACAGTGTGTTCAAGTGGCTACACCAGGGATGGCCCTGCTTGGCGAGGCAATCGTAGCGCCCAAAGACATTATGAATTACTTTGGAACGGGAGATTATGTGGCTCAAGAATGTGATTTTGCCTACAACGCCACCCAAATGGCGTTGCAATGGGACATGTTGGCCTCCGGAGAGACGAGCGTGATGCTTCAAGCCCAAGCAGATATTCTCCGCAAGCCCTACGGTACCTCTTGGATTACCTACAGCCGTTGCCACGATGACATCGGGCTCGGCTACGAAGATGCAAGCATCGCTCAAGCAGGAAAGGATCCCTACTTGCACCGAAGATTTTTGAAGGAATACTATTCCTTTTCTGGGGAACAGTGGATGAGCTCTGCCCGTGGTGCGCTGTTTTCCTCCAATCCAAAAACTGGTGATGCGCGAATCAGTGGCACACTTGCCTCACTCTGTGGTTTGGAAAAGGCCTTGTATGAAGGCAATGGCCCAGCAATTGAGCAAAGCATTCAAAAAATCCTGTTGATGCAGGCCCATTCGATATTTTTGGGGGGACTACCCATGCTCTTTTATGGGGATGAAGTTGGCTACACCAACGATTACCGCTACCAGCAGGACCCAGGGAAAAGCTATGACAACCGCTGGATGCACCGTCCTTTGTTGGACTGGGAAAAAGTCAATCGTCGAAAAACGGAAGGAACCTTGGAGTACCAGTTGTTTGAAGGAACCAGGAAGCTATTAGCCATCCGAAAATCTCAGGAACTGTTTGCCGACTTGAGCAATGTGTCTTGGATGACTCCACACAATAGGCATGTAGCGGGATTGATTCGCAGAAAAGGGGAAGACAGGTGCTATTGCTTGTTCAACTTCAGTGATCGCCCAGCGGGCCTTACCTGGTATGCCTTCCGGGAACAAGGGGAGCAGGCCGCTCAGCTCTTTGATCACTGGACCCAGACCAGCTATACGCTAGGTCCAGATCACGAGCATTTGGTGCTGGAGCCCTACGGATTTCGGGTTTTGGAGCCTAGGTAAAACTTATCTATTTCCTAGGAACGAAATGAGTTCTTAATGGTTTTCTAGAATTAGCGTGCCCTGCAAAAAGTAAGGTTGGTATTGGAGTAAAGCGGAGGTAACCTTTTCTACAGGAGGGGCCTAAACTGCTTTAGGAAACGGACATCATTTTCTGTAAACAAGCGCAAGTCTTTGATTTGATTTTTGAGCATGGCAATTCGCTCAATCCCCATTCCAAAGGCAAAGCCTGTGTATTTTTTGGAGTCGATGCCGCAATTTTCCAAGACATTTGGATCCACCATGCCTGCACCACCGATTTCTACCCAGCCACTGTACTTGCATACGTTACAACCTTTACCTCCGCAGATCAAGCAAGAGATATCAATCTCTGCACTCGGCTCGGTAAACGGGAAGAAGGAGGGGCGAAAGCGAACTTTTGTTTCCTTGCCAAACATCTCCTTGGCAAAGTGGTAGAGCGTATTTTTTAGATCGGCAAAGCCTACATTTTCATCCACATAGAGTCCTTCGACCTGATGGAAAATGCAATGTGCCCGGGCAGAGATCGCCTCGTTTCGGTACACCCTTCCAGGGGAGAGGGTACGAATGGGAGGTTTTTGATTTTCCATCACCCGCACCTGCACGGAAGAGGTATGGGTTCGGAGTGCGATGTCTGGATTTTTCTCGATAAAAAAAGTATCCTGCATCTCACGAGCAGGGTGATTTTCTGGGAAGTTCAGCGCCGAAAAGTTGTGCCAATCGTCCTCAATCTCAGGTCCCTCGGAAAGGTTAAATCCAATGCGCTCAAAGATTTCGATGATGCGTTGTCTAGTAGCAGTAAGGGGATGGATCGCTCCCAATGGGGAATTGGACGGAGGCAAGGTCAGGTCGATATCGGCCGTCTTTTGTTTCTGGTTGGACGCAGCAACTTTCTCAATCAGGGCTTGAAATTTTTCTTCTGCAAGTTGCTTTACCCCATTGACGAGTTGACCATACGCACGTTTTTCCTCATTTGGAATGCTGCCCATAGCTCCCATCAATTCTCCGACCACACTTTTTTTGGAAATAAATTCCATTCGGTAGGCCTCCAGTTGGTCTGGGGTACTTGCGTCTGCTGCAGCGATGGCAGCTTTGATGGCTTCGATTTTCTCCTGATACATGAGTTGCCGGTTAATCCTATGGCAAAGGTACCAATTTCTAAATTTTTAGGGTAATCGCCCAAGAGTTTCCTTTAACGATTACCCCAAATTGTGCTTACCAAGTTCGACCACCCTGTGGTCTACCCATCATCCAAGGTTCCTGGGGCTGCGCCGCTGGCTGCTTAAAGTTGCCCAGAATGTAGGTGAAGGTGATCATGCCATAGCGAGTAAGTACGTTGGTAAAGACGTCCGTCACAGCCACATCTGAAATGGTACGGCTGATGCTGTTGTTTTGATTCAACACGTCAAATACTACGGCCTTGAGCTCTGCCTTGTTGTTTTTCGCAAATCGGATGCCTCCCTCAAGATTCCATAGCCAGAAATTCTGGTTGAAGCCTTCGGACAAACCGGTATAAAGTGAGTGTGCGACGCTGTTGCCCATGAAAAACTTGCCATTGGTCGAGGAGAAATACAGGCGAAGATTCGACTCCTGCTGGTAGTAGTTGTTATTCAGATTTTGCTGCAAGGAAGAATTGACAATGTTGTAAGATCCAGTACTGCTGATCGTGAAATCCACATTCTGACTAATGTTGGAGTTGAAGGTCAACCCTTGGCTTAGCGTCAGGTTGTCGTTCAAGTTGGTGGCCCCGTTGATGATTCCTGGCGTACGGTTAAAGCTAACGCGGGAGTTCATGTTGAACTGGGTTTTCAATTTCTTGAGAGGTGCTCCGTAGGTCAAAAAGAAGCTGGAGCGGATGTTGCCATCCAAGTTGACCGGACGAGTCAATTGGCCTCCAGATCTGAGGAGAATCTCGTTGTTGATTAGGGTGTCTTTGGTGGTCAAGAAGGTGCTCGATCCTATGAAATTGGATGTAGCCGAGTGGGTTACAAATAGGAAGAGCGTTCTAGACTTTTCAAGGTTGATTTTGCTGATGTTTGCAAAAATGTTGTGGTTGTAACTTTGACCCAATTCTGGATTACCTACGCGGAGATTCAGTGGGTTTAGGTTGTTGACCACATTTTGCAATTCATTGACACTAGGTTCGTTGGTGTTAGTTCTATATCGGACTCTCCAGCTAAAACCTTTCTTTACGTCTCTGTAATTTAGGTTTGCAGAAGGAAGTAGGTTGTTGAAGCTTCTGTTGAAAGTTCCTGCTAGTGGGAAAAATGCTTGGTTATCTAATTGTGCATTTTGGTAGTCCAAATTCAAATTGACGCTCCAGGCTTGGTTGTTGTACGCGTAGCCAGAGCGAAGGCGCTGGGTGATAAATTTGTTGTCAAACTCATTGCTGAGGGCTGTATCGAGTAGCGCTCTGCGTTCAGAGTCTAGGATATAGGTTTTTTGATCTGCGGCTGTTTTGTTGTTGCCTATTTGGTAGCCGAAGGTTCCGATGGCGTTTTTGGTAAGCTGCTCCGTGAAGGTAAGGTTGACACGGTAGTTGAATCCTTCGTTGAGCGATTTGGTTTCCTGTAAAGTAGTGTCTTGCGCTTTTCTTCTAAAGTCCTTGCTGGCTGCTTCCAATTCTGAAAATTGGTCCCGATTATTCCAAGCAGTGAAAATTTCCGTAGAAAGTGTTCTGCCCTTCTTGTCGAATTTGTAGCGATAAGTGAGGTTATTGGAGAGGTTTAATGCGGCTGTTTCAGCATCGGTGATGGACCGAAGTGCTGAGAGTGAGTCTCCTCGGCTGGTGCGCGTAAGAGCATCTCGATCACTAAAGGTAGAGTTGTTTTGAAGCGAAAAACTAGGAGTGAGGACGATGGAATTTTTCGCATTCAGGTCTGCCTCGATCCGCGCATTGGCTCGGTGGTTGTTGTTTTTTACCGTGTTGATCAGGTTTTCCTCGTAGAATTGACGAAGGCTTTCGTTGACCACCGTTTCTCTATTCGTGATTTGTCTGAGGGAGTTGGTGGTATTGTTGAAGAAATAGCTACCAGTGACATTGACTTTTTTGCCCCACTTATCCGAATAGTTGAGTCCCATCGCATTGGTGGTGACTATTCCACCGCTGTTACCCACGAGGAAGTTGTTGTTTCCGCCACCGCCCCATTGGCCTCCGCCACCACCAGGACCTCCACGCATGCCTCCCATTCCGCCCATTCCTCCGCCTGCAGAGGAATTGGCAGATAATCCTGCTAGGTCTTGGCTGGAGAAATTCTGTTGGTTGATGTTATTAAACAAACCCAGTATCGATATCCGTTGATCCTCTTTAAACAGGTTGACACTTCCCCCAGCAGCATAGCGGTCGTCGTTGCCGTAGCCTGCATAAGTTCTGCCGAAGGAGCCATTTTTGCGATCGGAGCGAAGGATGATGTTGATGGTTTTGGTGTAGTTGCCATCGTCAAAGCCCGTAAGACGGCTTTGATCGGAGCGCTGATCCAATACTTCTACGCGGTCGATTGCGTCTGCAGGAAGGTTTCTGAGTGCGATACTCGGATCGCTACCGAAGAATTCACGACCATCGACCAAGATTTTTTGAACCGTCTCCCCTTGGGCTTGGATCTGACCACCTTGCATGGTGATGCCGGGCATTTTCTTGATTAGATCCTCCGCCTGTGCATTGGTTTGCGTTTTGAAGGCATTTGCATTGAAGGAAGTGGTATCTCCTTTTTGCTCTCCGACGACACTCACCCCTTGGACGAGTACCTCTCCGAGAACTTTGGTGTCTTCCAGTAAGATCAGTTCACCTAGCTCCACCGGCTCACGAAAGCTGTGAATTTTGGTGATGGTTTTGTAGCCTAGAAAGGTGATTTCAAGTTTAACCTGTGGTATAAATGGTCTGGCAATTTCAAATCGCCCGTCCGCACCCGTTACCGTACCGCGGAGCAAGGAGTCAGTGACCGTTTTGATCAAGACATTGGCTCCGATCATGGGGGTTTTCGCTGCTCCATCGATTACCTGTCCGGTAAACTTTCGTTCGGGTCGGGCTTGGTCGGTTGGGCGCTGTCCGAAGGATGGGAGTGCAACTAGAAATGAAAAAATTAAAAGAAAAAGGAAGTGGTAAGTTTTCATAAATTGGTTGTAGTACACCTTCTTTGACTCCAATAGGGAGTAAAAGGTTTAATGGAGGTGTGGAGTAAAATTAGAGTGGGAATTCTAAGGGATAAGTGGTATATTTTCAGTCTAAAAGTCCGATTATCAAGAACTTTGATTCATGATTTCAGCATACGAAATTCCGTAATGGCTTTCGTGGTAGGTTACTTTTCCGTTTTGGATAAGCAG
>CAMCBC010000157.1 GCA_945872775.1 Spirosoma fluviale
TGCTTTGGTCATGAAACTGTTGGATTTTGTGGCATTGTATGGGCTACTCCTGATGCCTATGGGAGCCGTAATTTTTGCGGATTTCTATTTTTCAAAGAAAATGGGCTTCCAATCCGAAGCTGCGCTGAATTCCAAGTCTGATTTCAGTATTCCAGCCTTGCTGAGCTGGGTGTTAACCTTGGTTTTCTGCTTGGGGCTGAATTTATTTTATGGAGTAGAAATTTTCTTTTTAGGACTTCCAGGTTGGTTTGTGGCAATTGCAATTTTCATTGTGCTTTCAAAAATAAAATATCCACTTGCTAAATCACTTCCGCGATGATATTGGATGCAATAAAAAAAGTCCAAATTGGGATGAGTAGAAACCCTAAGGTGCAATCTAGCCATAAAAATCAATGACAAATCCATGAAAATTTTAATGAAAATAGGGTCTTTCTTAAGTTTGGCGCTAACCATTGTGCCATCGATTCTCTTTTTTGTTGGGGATTTAGAATTGAGTCAGATGAAATGGTACATGGGTATCGGCATGGTGCTTTGGTTTGTGACGGCACCGTTTTGGATAAACAAACCCTCAAAAAGTGAGCAATTGTAATTTTCAGAATCAATAAATTCAAGCAGCGGTTTTTTGAAAAACTTGATGCAAGCCAAGTATTTGCCATTCCCATCCATTACTAACCTGTAACGATTACGCCAAAGATGCCAACCAACTTCCATCAAAAATCCCTTTCTCTTCTATCGGAGCAGTTAAGTGCAAGAGGATTGGATACCAACTTTTTAATTCAAAAAATTGCCTTATTTCAGATTGCAGTCCCTTCTTGGGCTTTGGGTGCTGGAGGAACGAGGTTTGGTCGATTTTTGATAGGAGGTGAACCAAGAAATCTTGAAGAAAAACTGGAGGATATTGGGCTTTTGGCCAGGATAACTAAGCGGACGGATGCGGTATCACTTCATATTCCCTGGGATATTCCACAGGATATTCAGTTAATTAAGCAAAAGGCGGCCGATCTCCATATCAGATTTGATGCCATGAATTCAAATACCTTTCAAGATTATGGCCAGCCATTGACCTATAAGATGGGCTCGCTAAGCAATGCTGATTCAGACGTTCGAAAGCAGGCGGTAGAGCATAATCTGTTGGTGATTGAAATTGGAAAAGAATTGGGTAGCAAAGGGCTTACAGTTTGGTTGGCAGATGGAAGTAACTTTCCAGGTCAAGCCCATATCAGAAAGGCACTTCAATGGACTACTGAATCTCTTCAGGAAATATATGCTGGCTTACCAGCGGACTGGAAGCTTTTATTGGAGTACAAGCCCTATGAACCGAATTTTTACCATACCGTGATTCCTGATTGGGGTACTTCAGCGCTGATTTGCAAGCAGCTCGGTGAGCGGGCGAAGGTGTTGGTAGATTTGGGTCACCACCTCCCCAATACCAATATCGAGCAGATTGTAGCGACGCTGATGCATCAGAACATGTTGGCAGGGTTTCACTTCAACGACAGTAAATACGGTGACGATGATTTGAGCACTGGAAGCATCAAACCCTATCAGCTGTTTTTGATTTTCTGTGAATTGACCAACGGCGCTGAAGAAAAGGCGCAGACTTGGGAAAGCATTTCTTGGATGATCGATGCGAGCCATACTACCAAAGACCCCTTGGAAGACTTAATTCAGGCTTTGGAGTCTATTTCACAGGCCTACGCTAAATCGCTTTTAGTAGATCGTAACAAACTAAATCAATGTCAGTTGGAAGGTGATGTGGTAGGGGCACAAGAAGTACTTCAAGATGCGTTTTTAACAGATGTGAGACCCCTGGTTAGGGAAGCTAGAATGCAAAGTGGCGGGGAACTTGATCCGCTCGATTATTACAGAAGAGAAAAGATTAGAGAAAAGCGAATCCATCAAAGAGGGAAAAATACGCAAGCGAGTGGCTTGTAAGCAGGCTGTTGACTTCAGTTAACCAATGTTCTGAGTAGCTGTTTTTTTGAAGACTTCAAAGCTTGGTTCTTTTTTAAACTCAGGTTCAGGCAGCTTTTCTGGACCGATTTTCATGTCCAGCTTTCCATTGTATTTGCCTCCCATTTCGATGATGAGCTGCTCCGTTTTTACATCCCCATTGATATTGCCGGTTGCTTTAATTTCCAGATGCTTAACTCTCACATTGCCATTTACAGTGCCAAAAATAATAGCTGTTTCGGTATCAATATTTCCTTTTACAATTCCCTTGTCTCCCAGAATGATTCCTTTTTTGACAACGATATCTCCAGTGATTTTGCCTTCAATTCTTGCAGTGCTTTTGCATTTGATATTTCCTTCACACTCAAAATCTTCACCCAAAATGGTGAGAATTTCTTCTTGGTTTAAGATCGTAATGGGCGACTTTGGGCTTTTCTTAAACATGCTAATTGAGATTAATAAATGTTTTTGGATTTATTTTTTTATTATTTCTGATGATCTCATAGTGGAGGTGGGGCCCCGTGGACCTGCCGGTCGAACCTACCTTGCCAATAAAAGTGCTGACTTTTACTTCCTGCCCCTCTTTTACTAAAATTTGAGAAAGGTGTCCGTAATAGGTTTGATATTCTTCCCCATGGCTGATGATGACCAAGTTTCCATAGTCGCCTCTGTATCCTGCAAAAACCACTTTACCTTCAGCAGTGCATTTAACAGGTCTCCCATAGGGAGCACTGATGTCTAAGCCTTTATGGCTTTCTCTTCCGCCCCCACCAAATGGATTCGACCTGAAGCCAAAGCTTGAGGTGATCGTCCCTTCAAGGGGAGAGCCAACGGGCGTATTAGCGATTTCTTGTTTGAATTCTTCAATGTACTCTTCGAACTGTCTATTGTCACCCATATCAAAGGGGGAGCTAATAGTTGGGATGATATCCGCATTCTTTTGGTTTGGCTTTTGGATCCCTTTGCTAACCAATAACTTATTCACCTCGGTGATTTGCCTCGTGATAAAGTCATATTGCCTGGATAGCTGCTGTGAAAAAGTTTTATTCCGTTCATTTTGGGCCAGGATTTCGTTCTGCTGTTCCATGAAATACATTTTCGTGATCAACACAAATGTATAGACCCCCAAGCCCAAAAAAAGTAGAACGCCTGCAGAAATAAATTTCCAGTACTCCAAGAAAAAGGTAGGAATTAAAATAGGCTTTTTAAAGCGTGGATCAGTATTTATAAAAATTACCGTAGTTTTCCGAACTAGGGAAACACCTTTTTGTAGAGGAAGCTTTGCGAAGAAATCAAGGATTTTTTTCATAGCGTGAACCTTCAAAAATTGTAGATTCCGAGAATTCAACTACTGATCTATGCTTAATCAAACCTATTCACTGAAGATCCTTGAATTGACAGAATATCGTTTCGCCTTTATCGCAATTGGAAATCTAAATTGAAAATAAAGGGTTTCAATATTACAAAATTATAGGTAAATAAAAAGTGTTTGTGAATTTCTATGAGGGGTATGGTGAATAATGGCCTTTTGGTTTCTCTGCGATAGCTGGAGATACGGCTTAATTCACCGACTACATTTTGGGATTTTTGGACCCTCAATTCCCTTGAATAATGCAATTCCTGAAATGCCAATTGGACTACTTGGAACATTAAAAAGGAAAAAAAATTTATAATTTATCGGTTGAACACAGCATCAAACTAGAATTGAAAAATGTATATATATCCGGCGCAACTCGAAAAGCCATGAATAGAGTAGAGGAAGGTTTTATATTTAGAAAAAATGGGAACAGATAATATTGAACAAAAACAACTGGATTACAAGCCGCAATGGAGAATTTAATTGGGGCAAGAAGGGAATCAGATGGAGTGGTTATCTTCAACCCAAAAGAGTGGCCAAAGTTCTTGGTTATTGTGCTTGCCCTCCTAATTGGATACTACCTATTCAACATACTTATAGCCTTAGCGGACTTTAATAATTATGATTTTATTTTCGGATTATTATTCCTCCTACTTTTTACATTGGGGCCGGTAATTTGGGCTGTATACAAGCTTATTCGTGACCGCAATGACTACGTGCAAATTGACGGACATGTATTGAGCTATAAGGATAATGCAATAACAGGTGAAATTGATTTGAATACTGTCGTTAAAATCAGCGGAAAAAAAGACATCAAATTTGAACTTGAGGATCAGTCGTATGTAGTTATTAAATTATCTCAGATGAATTTCAATGAAGCCGATCGAAAGGCTTTAGTTAAAGAAATACAACTTAGGCTTTCACAACTCGCCTAGTATATCTTTTGAAAGTACGCTTTTTAAATACAAGCTACTTGCCACAATAATCTCCCAATAAAATTTCGGATAATCCTATTTAGGTTTATCCTCATTTAGGCAATTTCTTATTCTATCGAATAATTTTTACCTCCTGAATTTTTGTAGGAAGCCAAACTTGCATTTCATTTTGCCCACGGTTTGCCCAGGTATAATAAGGAATAGCAGTGATCTTTTTGGTTTCCGCTTGCAGCGTTGATCCGTCTTCTGATCCTTTCATCACCTTCATTTCTGCCTGGACAGCCATTACTTTTTCATCCAACACCTGGTGTTGAAAAACAGTAAACGTGGCATTTTCTGGAATCAATAGATTCCATGCTTTCCCGTTGTTATCCGCTCCTTCCACACAGTAAACCAATGGGCCTCTTTGAATTGCGATCCGGTCTTCATTGGCTGTCACTTCTTGGCGGGCAACTAACTTTCGCACTTCCATTGGCAATGAATACTGGAGTTGATCTCCCTTTTCCCAGGTTCTAGTGATCGTCAAATAGCCATTTTCTTCCGTGTAGGGAACAACTTTGCCATTGAGTAAAAGCGTGAATTTTTCCGTGCTTTTCCCAGCAAAACTATACAGTCCCCCAGGAACCGGCTCCTCCTTTGCCCAGCCCGGCAGTCTCAATTTCACTGAAAAGCGGGCTTTCTGCTCAGGATTTAGGTTCAGGTTGATAACCCCATCAAGCGGATAATTGGTGGTCATTTCCATGGGAACGTCCACCTTGCCCATTTGGAATTTGGTTTTGCTGCCGATGAATAAGTTCACCCAAATGGCATCTTCTGATTTTGCATAAATGTAATCGCCAACTGATGCCACCAATCGGGAAATATTGGAAGGGCAACAGGCCGTTCCAAACCAATCTCTCCGGTAATGCTGTCCGGAGGAGGCCAATGGATTTCCATAAAAAAACCGATTCCCTTGCAGGCTTAGGCCATCCAATGCAGCATTGTACAAGCTCCTTTCCAATACATCAATGTACTTCGAATCACCTTCCAGTGCATTCATTCGCTGATTCCAAAAAACCATCCCCACCGATGCACAGGTCTCGCTGTAGGCATTTTCATTGGGAAGATCAAAATCCACCGAAAAGCCCTCATTGCTTCCCGAGGAACCTATCCCTCCAGTTACGTACATATTCCGGTACACGACATCCTCCCAAACCGTCTTCATGGCATTCATGTAGCCCACATCGTTTTTTGCTGCAGCTACATCGGCAGCTCCCGTGTAGAGGTACATCGCCCGTACCGCATGGCCTGTAATTTCCTTTTGGTCTTTTACTGGCACATCATCCTGAGCGTATTTGGGCCCCCAATGTGGATTGTCCCAAATTCCACCTTTGCCGTGGCCATGCCCTCGCTGTTCCAGAAACCAGTCGGATAGTTCCAGGTATTTTTTATCGCCAGTAGTCTTGTACAATTTTACCAAAGCAAGTTCAATTTCCTCATGACCAGACACCCAAGGCCGATTCTGTTTCCGGAAAGTCTCGTCAATGTGATCCGCCATCCTGATGGCCACATCGAGTAATTTTCGCTTTCCTGTAGTTTGGTAATAGGCCACACCGGCTTCCATCAAATGCCCGGCGCAATAATCCTCATGCTTCTCCATATCCGTCCAGCGATTTTCAAGTCCGGTGAGCGAATAAAAAGAATTGATGTATCCATCTTTTTCCTGGGCAGCAGCAATTTTATCAATCCATTCGTCTGCTTTTTGTTCCGTGGCTTTATCCGAATGGTTTTTTAGCGAATAGGCTATTGCCTCGAGGGCCTTGTACACATCGCTGTCATCGTAATAGATGCCTTCGTGTTTCTCGTTTTGTTGGCGGGCAACTTTTTCATAATTACGGATACGGCCCGTAGCTATTTCAGTTTGATAAATCATAACCGGAACCGCTGTCGTTGCAATTTTTTCAAGCTTTGGTTT
>CAMCBC010000158.1 GCA_945872775.1 Spirosoma fluviale
TGCTCCATCACTGCCATCAACTGAATGGCGTTGTAGCCAGCAGCCTGGATGCGGGGAAGGATGTTTTTTTCAAATTCAAGGTAGGTCCCTACCCCCTCTTTTTCCTGCGCCATACCCACGTGACATTCGTAAATCAGGGGCATGGAGGTGGATTTTTTTAACGAGAATTTCTGATCTGTCCAAGAAAATGCCTGTTCTGGAAACCAGAGTTGGCCGGCAAAATCCTTCGTCTCCTCGTCCTGCACCACCCGGTGAATGTAGGCGGGTATGCGGTCTAGGTCGCTGTTATTGGCGCCGATGACCCGAACCTTCAGTTTGCTGCCGTGAACAAAGGACTCTTGGTATTGGGTTTGGGGCAAGAAAATCTCCCAGTCGCCTCGGGTGTTTTTCCGCAAGGGATGGGAAGATCGGTCCCAGCCGTTAAAATCTCCAATAAGGTACAGGGCTTGGGCATGGGGAGCCCATTCCCGATAGGTCCAGCCCTTACGGATGGAGTCTACTTGAATCCCGTAGTACTCGTGGCTGCTTGCAAATTCGACGATACTTCCGGCATAGTCTGTAATGGCCTGAAGTGCAGCTTGGTAGCGGTCATGGCGCCGCTGGATTACCTCCGTAAATGGCTGCAACCAGGTTTCCTCGTCCAGAAGTGCGAATGGATTAGACACAAAAAATTAGGTTTAGAGATGGGGAGTGAAATTAGGGAAAAAGGTTGAAAATGAAAGAAAAAAAGCGCTTCAGTAATATACCATACTCACTAATTGTAAGATTTATGTGTCGTCCGCCGCGGCGGACTCTTGAAACTTAAAACACCAATATACCCCCGGTTTCACCGAGGGTCATCATTGTTTTGCCTCTTCGAGGCATTTTGGCAACACCAATAAATTTTAACCTAAAAATGCTTTTAGGTTAACCGTTGAAACATATTTTGGACATTGTTTTCAATGTTAGATCCGAAGGATCAAAACGTTTATGACCCCCGGTGAAGCCGGGGGTAAGGGATATACAATGAATTTTAAGCCCCGAAGGGGCGCAACTAGACATTTAAGTTATCCAATAGGTAATCCTTTACTTTAAAAAATACCGCTCATCAATCTCGATTTGATGTTCAGAAAGTATTGTTCTGAATTCTTCTTCAAAACTCTGCATTTTATGATGTTCCTTTTGCTTTTTAATGTATCCAATGAGTTGGTTTTTCTCTCTGTAAGAAACTGTAAAACAGCCGTATCCCTCCGCCCATCCTGTAAACTGTGGGAAAAAATTAGATTTCTTAATCCAAACACTTGAAAACACTTTGATGTCCTTGACCATATCGGCTACACTATGGCTAGGATGAATGTTTAGTAGTAAATGGAGGTGATCTTCTGTTCCATTGATTTGCAATAGTTTCGAATTTTTATTCTTCACAATCCCCCAAATGAAAGCATAAAGCGATTCACAATGCTGGTTTGAAATGGTGGGATTTGATGATTTGGTATGGAATACCACGTGGTAATAGACATGTCTATAGGAGCTCATAAAAAAGTAGATTTAGTATTAAAAAATAAAAGTTTAAAAAAGAGTAAAGTGGTAATTGGTATTTGGTACGCAAGCGGTGGAAAAAAGTTTAATCTGCAGGATAACTTCAAATTAAGTAGTGTCGCCCCTTCGGGGCTCTAAACAAATTTTCACCCAATCCCCGGGTTTCACCCGGGGTCATAGTTGGATAGCCCTTGCAGGGCTTTTGTTGACCTAACTTAATCTTTAGATAAGAATTTTATCGTATTAATTTATATGAGGTTTTGAAAAAATTCGATCGTCGACAAGATCCGAAGGATCGAAACATTTATGACCCCCGGTGAAGCCGGGGGTAAAGGAAGTACAGTGAATTTTAAGCCCCGAAGGGGCGTAACTACTATTTAGTTTCGTCCGCCGTGGCCGACAACACTAAATTTTTTAAACAAAAAAAAACGGCTCTTTTCAGAGCCGCTTTCTTTACTTAAACTTATCACTTTCTTATTTCGCTAGATCAAATCGATCGAGGTTCATCACCTTGTTCCAAACGGCTACGAAGTCCTTTACGAAACGGGCTTTGCCGTCCTCGCAAGCGTACACTTCTGCGTAGGCTCTCAATTCAGAGTTGGAACCGAAGATCAAGTCTGCACGAGTACCCGTCCACTTTGGTTCGCCCGTCTTGCGGTCGCTTCCTACAAAAACAGTTTCCTTATCGGAAGTGGCTCTCCAAGTAGTTCCCATATCCAAAACATTCACGAAGAAGTCGTTGGTCAACTGACCAGGTCTGTTGGTGAAGACTCCATGCTTACCTCCATCCCAGTTGGCACCTAGAGCACGCATTCCGCCTAGCAAAGCGGTCATTTCAGGAGCAGTCAAGGTCAACAACTGCGCTTTGTCAATTAAAGCCTCTTCTGCCTTCACTCGGCAATCCGCACTCATGTAGTTGCTAAATCCATCGGCCCATGGCTTCATCCAAGCGAAAGAATCCACTTCGGTTTCTTCCTGGGATGCATCCATACGACCTGGGGTGAATGGCACTGCTACCGCATGTCCTGCATCTTTGGCTGCCTTTTCGATCGCTACCACACCGGCCAATACGATCAAGTCTGCCAAGGAAATTTTCTTTCCACCAGTTGCGCTTGTATTGAATTGAGTTTGGATGCCTTCCAATACAGAAAGCACTTTGTTTAATTGGGCAGGATTGTTGGCTTCCCAGTTTTTCTGAGGCTCCAAACGAACGCGTGCACCATTGGCACCGCCACGGAAGTCAGAACCACGGAACGTGGATGCGGAAGCCCAAGCAGTAGAAACCAATTCAGCAACAGACAAGCCTGAAGCAAGGATACTAGCTTTCAAGGAAAAAATATCTGCTGCATCTACCAAAGGATGGTTTACTGCTGGAATTGGATCTTGCCAGATCAAATTTTCCGCAGGAACCTCGGTACCCTTGTAACGGGCCTTAGGTCCCATGTCACGGTGAGTCAGTTTGAACCAAGCACGTGCAAATGCATCTGCGAAGTAGGCTGGATCCTCGTAGAATTTACGAGACACCTTTTCGTAGGCTGGATCAAATCGCATAGACAAGTCCGTGGTCAACATAAACGGCTTGTGGAACTTGCCTGGAATGTGTGCATCTGGGATGATGGCTTCAGCATTCACTGCCTCCCACTGCTGTGCGCCAGCAGGGCTGTGTACCATTTTCCACTCGTATTCAAATAGGAATTTGAAGTAATCGTGGCCCCACTTGGCAGGGGTAGAAGTCCATGCACCTTCCAAACCAGAGGTGATGGTATCTGCGCCATGACCAGTGCCATAAGTACTGTTCCAACCTGTGCTCATCTCTTGGATGGATGCTCCAGCAGGCTCAGGACCTACGTATTTGCCTGGGTCGGCTACACCGTGGGTTTTACCGAAGGTGTGACCACCAGCGATCAAGGCAACAGTTTCCTCGTCGTTCATCGCCATACGGCCAAACGTTTCGCGGATGGCTTTTGCTGCCAAAAGTGGATCAGCTACCTTGTCTGGACCTTCTGGATTGACATAGATTAAGCCCATTTCAGTAGCTCCTAGTGGATGTGCAAGTGCTTCTGGGTTACGGTGGGAAACCCACTCCGTTTCATTACCCCAGAAAATATCTTGTTCAGGCTCCCAGATGTCCGCACGGCCACCGCCAAAACCAAAGGTCTTGAAACCCATGGATTCCATGGCCACGTTGCCTGTCAGCACCAAAATATCAGCCCAAGACAATTTCTGTCCATACTTCTGCTTGATTGGCCAAAGTAGCAAACGTGCCTTGTCTAGGTTGGCATTGTCTGGCCAGGAGTTGAGCGGAGCAAAACGCTGCGCACCTGTTCCAGCACCACCACGACCGTCCTGTACGCGGTAGGTACCGGCTGCGTGCCACGACATGCGTACCATAAATGGTCCATAGTGTCCGTAATCTGCTGGCCACCAGTCTTGAGAAGTTGTCAATACTTTTTCGATGTCCGCTTTTACCTCTGCAAGGTTTAGGCTTTCAAATTCCTTCGCGTAGTCAAAACCTTCTTCCAAAGGATTGGAAAGGGTAGAATGCTGACGCAAAATGTTTAATTTCAATTGGTTAGGCCACCAATCCTGGTTTTGCATGCCCTTGCCTGCTGCTGCAGCCATTGAGCCATTGTGGAAAGGACATTTTGCGATGTCGCCTCCGTTTTTTCCGTGAGTATCCATAGTATGTATTTAGTTTATCGAGATTGACTGCTAAGTTAAGAAAAGAAAAATGTATGTAATTATTTTTTCGATTGATAAAAACTATGAGATATGTTGAGAATTAAAAATGGGAATGGAGGATGTATTTCAATTTTAAAAAATCCATCTTAAAATTAAAAAATCCCCGTGCGCCGCGGCGTACGGGGCAGGCTCCCCTTGCCCCCTTGGTAAGAGCCTGTCCCGAAGACTATCGGGAGGGAGTCACCCAAATTGAACTTCAAGCAGATAATAGCAAATTAAAAATCCTATTCTACAGAAAGTATTTGATGAGCGCTACGATGGAATTCCCCCTTTAAAGGGGGCTGGGAGCCTGCCCCGCAGAATTGCGGGGGATTTCAAGCAGGAAAGATCTCCTACTTCTTCCTTTTTTGCGCAGCGGTCCACTCCATAATCGTCACGGGACGGCCATTCAACAGAACGGGAGAGCCATCCTTATCTGTGCGGGCAACGTTCGCGTGGGAATACACCCAGGACCAGTGCCCATTGTAGTGAAAATCTTTGCCTCCGAAAAAGCCCGTTACGTCGGTTACATTGTCATAAAGCGATAGATATACATTCTTTGCACCTGCCTTTTTCATGCGATCATACAAGGGAATTACCGTCTCATCGGCCTTGGTGGTCATATCATCCTTGGCATGCACAAACCAGATCGGCACTTGCTTCAACAATTGTACCTGCGCGTCGCTGATAAACTCATTATTATATGCAAGTGCAGAAATGTAACCCGCAGCAAAGTAAGTTGGATGCTCCAAAATCAATTTGAGGGACATGTAGCCTCCATTCGAACAACCCCCCACGTAAATTCGGGTTGGATCAATTATCGGATTTCTAGCTACAAAATCTTCAATTAAGGCAAAAACGGCTGCATTGTAAATGTCGTTCGTTTTTCCGCGAGTCATGCCTTCCCCAGCATTCATCCAGAAGGTGGGCGTCTGAGGAGCCAATACAAAAGCTCCTCCCCCAAATAGGGTTTGAATCTCAGGCGAAGCATAGTTAAAAGCTTTGTTACCCATCAATGCGATGGTCGGATCGGTTCCTCCCTCTCCTCCACCGTGAAGCCAGATGATCAAAGGTGTTTTGCCGGTCGGTTCTTTCGGTGAGAAAGCGCCATAAGTCAGCGTAGTTCCTTGATGCGTGAATTTTCCAGTCAAGTCAAACTCGTCCACTATAGGACGTATCCTGCCTTTTTCCTGGTTCCAGGTAGCCCCAGTTTTGCCATGAACCACCGTCACTCCATAGTCAATCCAAACGTTGGAAGCACGGTTGCCCATGCGGAGGTATTGTATCCCAGAACCTAGGGGATTTACTGGACTTACAGCAAGGACTAGGGTCAAATGGGAGCCATTTTCGATACGATTTCCCTTTTCATCCGAGGAATAAGTGTAGACCACAGTTCGCTTGCCCGAGGCCTGGGCAGCAGGAATCTCTCCCAAAGAAGTAGAACGGGTAACAAAAACCTCAAAGTCTGCTGGGCTGGTATCTTTTCCAACCTGGGCCTGGTGCAAGACTACCTTGCTGGCGGCAGGTCCCCAATCAAAGCCCTCCATCACGAGAGTGTAGGTACCTGGATTTGCCACAGGCGTACTCGCCCACAAGGAGGCGAATGACAAAAAGAAAAGAAAGGCAAGCGATAGCATGTTTTTCATGAGATTTTGGGTCAAGGTTTAAGTGGATTGAATATTCAAAAAAAAGCGGAGAATCCCATCAAAAATTATGCGGTCGGTAAATATTGGCAGCAAGGAAAACATTCTCTTGGCTAGTGAAAGCACATAAAAAAACAAACTGGCTGAAATCAGCCGGTTTGAATTTGAAAGTCTTTAAGTAATCAGGTCTAACAAGCAGTGCTTATTCGTAGCGCAAGGATTCGATAGGATCCAGTTTGCTCGCCTTGAAGGCTGGGATATAACCTGCCAGCAAGCCCAC
>CAMCBC010000159.1 GCA_945872775.1 Spirosoma fluviale
ATAGAGCAAGCGTATTTGGCTGGTAAAACTTCCTGGAAAAAACCTATATCGTGTCACCTTTACCCCATTCGAGTGACTAAATACGATCAATACGATGCTTTGAATTACAATCGCTGGCATATTTGTGATCCTGCTTGCCAATTGGGAAAAAGCCTTCAAGTTCCGCTTTATACTTTTTTGAAAGAGGCCCTGGTTCGAAAATATGGTGCCGCTTGGTACGCCGAACTAGTTGAAGATATCGAAGGATCCAAGAAAGCCTAGATTCGAAAATGGTTGCTTAAAGCGCCATCTTTTCGATGGCCAATTCGGCAATTTTTTGATAACCCAAATCTGAGGGGTGGACTCCATCTGCAGAAAAGAATTCTGGTTGCAAATCCATCGGGATGGGATGGTAAATTACCTTGTGGTCATTTGCTGCAAGGGCTTCCATTTCACGTTGTAAATAGGCTCGTTGCTTAGAAAGAAAAGCCCTTATTTGTTCTGAAAAGGCTGGAAATAGGTGTACCGGTGGGATAGCGGCTAGGTAAATCCAATTTGCATTGGTTTCTACTTGAATTTGTAGAATTAAAGACCTCAGCTCTTGTTTAAACTCCTGTGGAGAGGTCAATAAAAAGCAATCATTTGCCCCCAAAAATAGAATAACTCCCTCAGTTGAAGTTGTTCTTATTTTCTTGTGCAGTTGATATAGCGAAAAAGCATCTTTTACCCGCAATCCCTTTTTTCCGATGGTTTCTATTTGGTAGGAGTCCCCTAACAATCGAGCAAAATTCCCCGCGAGTGTATGCGCTGCAGTACTTGCCCCTACGCCAGCTACGGTGGATTCGCCGAGGAGAAGGACATGCTTTTCACCCTGGCCCAAAGTCAGTAGGGAGGACTGAGAGGGGAGTTTGGGGCTAGACTTGCGAACTTTTTTTGCCTGGTAAACCAAATAAGGAAGCCATGGAAAAAGCTGAAGTTGAAACAACCAGTAGGGAGCCATTTAACCGCCTACCTTTTTTGCGCCATAACCTGCTTGAATCAAGACCTGGACAACTTTATCGCGATGATCCCCTTGGATCAATATTTCTCCATCCTTGGTAGAACCACCAACGCCACACTTATTTTTAAGGAGCTTGCCCAACTCTTTGAGATCTTCTTCTGTGCCTACAAAGCCTTCAATGAGGGTAACCTGCTTACCAGCTCTAGATTTTTTGTCTAACAACACTTTCAGTTTCTGTTGAGAAGAGGGGAGGGTTTCTTGGGACTCATCTGAACCAACTTGGTAATCAAAAGAATCCGCAGTGGAGAAAACAATGCCATCTCGTTTTTTCCAGTCGTTATTTTTTTTGCTCATGAAATGGGTAATCGGTCTTAAAGTTAAACTTTCGAATGTGCGGCCCTCAAGGTCCAAACAGGTCGTTTGGAATGGTTGACCACATCCTCGGCAATGCTTCCCGTGAGTAGATGCAGAATGCCTGTTCTCCCATGGGTAGCCATCGCAATCAAATCAGCTCCAATATCGTCAGCAAACTCAAGAATTCCAGATTCTTCCGAAAGTGAATTGTAAATCTCGGTATGGACCTGCTCAAACTTGAAGCGATGGATGAATTTATCAAGCCTGTGCTGCGCCTCCCTGCTGGTGATAAAGTTTCCAGGGGTATTGATACTTACAAAGTAAAACTGGGCATCAAATACCAGTTGCATGTTTTTAATTCGCGCAGCCAAGTCCACAACCAATTCATCAAAGGAAGATGCAAAAACTACCTTTTTAAGTTGGGAGGGATCAGTCGCTCCCTTGATTGTGATGACTGGACAGGGCGAATGGCGTACTATTTTTTCGGTGGTACTTCCAATCCAAAATTCCTCCCATCCTGAGGTTCCTGAGGAACCCATCACCACAAGATCTGGCTTTTTATCCGTGATGGCAATTGAAATTTCTCGAAATACAATTCCGACCGTCACTTCTGTATCCAAGTGGTAGTTTGGGGATGAATACTTGTTGTGGAGCTGGTCCAACTCTTTTTTTCGTTGCTCAAGGAGTTCTCTGAAATAAACTTGATTTTGGTAATCCGAAAGGGGGTCAATTCCTCCTCCTATGGTACCTGCATTTGTATTGAGTGGGAGTTCGACTACATGAATGAGGCTAATATGAAGTTTGGAGTAGGTTGCGGAAAGCTTCGTGGCAAAGTTAAGTGCATGGACAGCCATCTTCGAAAAATCGTAAGGAACAAGGATATGGATCATGAGTTCTAGCGTTTATCCAATCAATGTAACTGGAAAAGGAGTGCTAGAATATGACTTTTGTCAGCTTATTAAACAATTAAGCCAAATCCAAAAAGTAGCGTCCAAATCAAGGTGCTGAGTGCCATTTGCTTGAGGTAGGGATCTGTTTCAGCCGCAGTAGTAGCATTCTGAATTCCTTGGCTTATTTGGATCATCCAAGGCAGCGTAAAAGATGCTAAAAGTGGGGTATAGGTTTGATTTAGCAATACGAAATAGAGTAAACCACTATTTCCAACTAAGATTAAAGCCCAATGGTAGCGGACTGCATTTGTGCGTCCAATGCGTACAGGAATGGATAATTTTCCAGCGAGTCGATCCGAGTCAATATCTCGAATATTGTTAATGTTGAGTACTGCCGTACTAAAGCATCCCAAAGAAATGGCAATCAACAAGATTAAGGGATTGGCTTCTAAGGCATGGAGAAAGTAAGTTCCTGTAACCCCCACAATTCCGAAAAAGACAAAAACGAAAATATCTCCCAATCCAGCGTATCCATAGGGGTTTTTGCCGGAGGTGTAGCGGATTGCTGCCCAGATTGCTGCTAATCCCAAGACAAGAAAGGCCAAGAAATACTTCCAATCCGGTAGCGCAATGTAAATGAGAAGAACACCTGTGCCTAGTGACAAGGCCCCAAAAAGGACCATGGCACGTTTCATTTCTTTTAGGGAAATTAGGCCAGACTGTACCGCACGGATAGGACCTTTCCGTTCCGAAGAATCAGCCCCATGGATGCTATCCCCGTAATCATTTGCGAGGTTAGATAGTATCTGAAGAAAAATAGTGGTCAAAGAAGCCAACACCAACACCTCCCAACGGAAGCTTCCTTGCCATTGAGCCAAAAAAGAGCCCGCAAAAATACTTGCTAGGGCAAGGGGTAAGGTACGAAGCCTGACTGCATGCAGCCAGGCTTCTTTTTTTGATTGAATGCTTCTTTTCAAGGAAAATGGGTAATCAGGACTTGATAAGGCTTAAAATTTCCTCATCCATAGGTTTTACGGAAGAAGGGAAAAACTTCACCAACTCACCCTTTTCATTGATTAGGTACTTGCAAAAGTTCCAGCTAGGCTCTTGGTTATTCCATCCATTGAGGCTAGCATCTGAAAGCCAACGGTAGAGTGGATGTTTGTCAAAACCTTTCACTGATAATTTTTCAAACATAGGGAAGGTTACTCCAAACTCGGTAGAGCAAAATTCCTTGATTTCTTCGTTGGTGCCAGGCTCCTGACCTCCAAAATTGTTGGCTGGGAAGCCAAGAATCAAGATATCCTTGCCATACTGCGTATACAATTCTTGGAGCTGGGCATACTGTTTGGTATAGCCACATTTAGAAGCCACATTCACCAAAAGCAGTTTTTTGCCTTTGAATGATGCGAAGTCTACTTCTTGACCATTGATGTCTTTGACTTTGAAATCATAAAATGAACTTTCCATAGTTTGGTCGTATGCTGGGTGGAAACTAGCTGTATCTGTTGGTCGATCTAAGCTCGTACCACATGCCAATAAGGCTACACTGAGGGAAATTAGGACTGTTTTCATAATTACATTCGTTCAGGAACTTGTATACCTATCAAACTCATTCCTCTTTTGATTGTTTTGGCTGTTTGCAAAGAAAGCGCTACCCGGAAAGATTGGAGTTGGCTGTCTTTCTCATGAAATATAGGTAGCTCGGCATAGAATCGATTGTATTCTTTGGCGATATCAAATAAGTACTGGGCTAGAACTGCTGGGGAATACTCCTCGGCAGCCATCTTTATTTTCCGTTCAAAATCATTCAAGAGTTGAATCAACGTAGATTCTGTCTCTGCGAGCTCGCTTAGGTTTGCAAAACTATCCGCAGAAAGATCGACTCCAATTTGTTCGGCTTTTCTTAAAATCGCTGCAATTCGAGCATGGGAATATTGAATAAATGGACCTGTGTTGCCTTGGAACTCAATAGATTCTTGGGGATTAAAGAGCATTCGCTTTTTAGGATCCACCTTCAACAAGAAGTACTTGAGGGCACCCATTCCGAGGATTTCATACAATTCGGTGGCTTGCGCTTCCGTAAATCCTTCGATTTTACCAAGCTCCTTGGTGTGGTGTGCCGCAGTAGCTACCATTTCCTCCATCAATTCATCTGCGTCCACTACCGTTCCTTCCCTAGACTTCATTTTGCCAGTGGGAAGGTCTACCATGCCATAGGAGAGGTGGTACAGACCAGCACCATAAGAACGGCCTAGTTTTCGCATGATCTTGAACAAGACATCAAAGTGGTAATCTTGCTCATTTCCAACTACATATACTGATTTATTGATTTGATGATCCTGGTACTTTAGATCGGCAGTTCCCATGTCTTGTGTGATGTAAACCGAGGTGCCATCTCCACGCAATACGAGTTTTTCGTCTAGTCCCTCGTTTGTCAGGTCTACCCAAACCGAGCCATTCTCCTTTTTGAAAAACACGCCTTTGGAAAGGCCTTCTTCTACGATATCTTTGCCAAGCAGGTAGGTATTGGATTCATAATAGGTGACATCAAAGTCAACTCCCATCCGCTTGTAGGTAGCCTCAAATCCTGCATACACCCAGCCGTTCATTTGATTCCAGAGGGCTATCACTTCCGGATCCTGATCTTCCCATTTGCGGAGCATTTCTTGTGCCTCTTGTAGGATCGGAGCATTTTTCTTGGCTTCCTCTTCAGATTGGCCCGCTTCGATCAAGCTTTTTTGCTGGGCTTTGTAGTGGCTGTCAAATAGCACATAATACTTGCCCGCCAAATGATCTCCTTTGAGTCCGGATGAAGCAGGTGTTTCTCCATTTCCAAAGTGCTGGTAAGCCACCATGGATTTGCAGATGTGGATGCCTCTGTCATTGACTAGATTTGCCTTCACAACTTCGTATCCAGAAGCTTTGAGCAGCTCAGCAACTGAGTAACCTAGGAAATTATTTCTCAAATGACCTAAGTGGAGCGGTTTATTTGTGTTGGGGGAAGAATATTCCACCATCACCTTTTGGCCGTTACTTGGAAGTTGGCCGAAGCTAGGTGAGGAATACACTTGTTTGAATAAGGAGATCCATTCTTCTTGTGCAACCACCAGATTCAAAAATCCTTTGACCACATTGAAATCCTTCACTGCGGCTACTTCAGTTTTCAAGTAGTTTCCCAATTGGGTAGCAGTAGCTTCTGGGCTGAGTTGCGATTGCTTCAAAAAAGGAAAGACAACGAAGGTGTAGCTTCCCTCAAATTCTTTTTTGGTGGGAGCCAAGCTGAGCTGTTCCAATGGAATAGTTGCTTGAAAGCAAGAAGCAAAAGCATCTTGGATGCCTCTTAAAATGGAATCTTGAAAATTCATGGTTTTGCGATTTACCCAGAGAAAGCAGCAATTAATTCAAATCAATGGATTTGATTCAGGATATGAAATCAATTGATAGGGCGAATTTAAGACGGCTTCTTGTAATATGTGGTACTGCTGTCCATAATAACAAAAAAAAGTCTGAACAGCTGTGTTTCATTAAATCTATAAATCAGGATCAAAAGGGTCCTAATTGAGAATTAAAAGTGATTCACCAATGATTTTGTAGTAATCTCCAACACTTCGAATGCAATTTCTGCCATTGTATTTTCACTGTCCAGGGTTGGGTTTACTTCTACGATTTCCCAGCAGCAAACGCGCTTGTCCTTAATGAGTTCGGCATTCAATTGAATGGCTTCTTCTACAGTAAGCCCATTCGGAACAGGAGTGCCTGTTCCAAGGGAAATGGAAGGATCCAAACTATCGACATCAAAGGAAATGTAGAGTTGATCACAGTCCTTTAAGAGTTCAAGTGCTTGCTTTGCCACCTCTAGAACGC
>CAMCBC010000160.1 GCA_945872775.1 Spirosoma fluviale
ACTTCCAGTACCTCTTCGGCACGCACTTCGTATGGCTTGTAAACCTCGTTGTCCGAAACCAAAAATAATTTCCCGTTTTCCGCCAGGTAGTTGAACACCCGTTTGTACACCACACCTTCAGTTTGGGTGACCAAAACGTAGGTTCTCCCACTCTTGATCTCTTGGAGCTGGTCCACATAGGTACCGATGACAATCGTGCCCGAAATCAAGGGAAGCATGGAATCACCTGCAAGTTCAAAAGCCCGATAGGTGGCTTGTCTGGACAGGTTGGGCAGGTGAAACTGGGGTAAGGTCTCCATAAACTCTGGATCAGCAAAGCCATTGAGGTAGCCTGCGGAGGCTTTCTGCGCCACCCAAGTAATGTTCTCCCGATCAGAATCGTCCGCAGCAATGGTCAATACCTGCAGGTTGCGTGGCTGTAGCGCCATCCTGCCTCTGGATTCAATGTCATGAGACAGGAATTCCTCCACCCCTACTCCCAGCAAATTGCAAAGGATAAGTAAGGTAGAAAGCTTGGGTTCAGAACGGCCGTCTTCGTAGGCAGAGATCATGGTGCGCTGCACATCCAACTGCTCAGCCAATTCCGTTTGGGTCAGGTTCTTTTGCTTTCTCAAAAAGCGAAGGTTAGCGGCTAGGTAACTCATGCGGAAAAGAGGTAAAAATGGTGATCGTCTTGACTCGGTGCAATGGAAATAAAGGGATTGGATTGCAGCAAGGATTCCCTTCTGCGTGCCAAACGAACCTTGATCTCCTCGAGGATATCCCCAACAGACTTGGTTTCATGCATTAACAAGTACCCGTACTGGGGATTCTCCTCGTCTTCAATAAAAAATTTGACCTGGCAATTACCTGAATTCAGGGCCTTGGTCGTGATGCGAATGGATGCGGCTTCGTTCATGTTCGTCTTGTTTACAGCTGCTAAAGTAAGAATGTTGCTTTAATAAACATTACTATGTTTTTAAAATAAACATATTTTGAGACATTAATTGTCGTAAAATGATAAAATAGCGCAAAAATCAGGGGTAAAAATTCAAAAAAAGTTCCTTTTGCTCGTTAAACCGAAAAATCAACCGCTCAGCCAATACTCGGCGATTCTAAACCTTTTCACTCGTTTCTTTGTAATTAGAAATAGCGGATTGCAAGAACTCCAAGAGCACTTCTGTCCCACGCCAACTATGAAATACCTTTTTCTTACGATTGCCTTATTTTTTGGTCTGCTTGAATTGCAGGCACAAACTTACAGTCTCAAAGGAACCGTCCTAGAGGCAGGCAAATCCGAACCCATTGCCTATGCCAACATCCTGCTTCTCCGGGTTTCCGATTCTACTGAGGTAGCCGGAACCATCTCAGAGGTAGACGGGCAGTTTGAGATCAACTCCATCAAAGATGGTGTTTACCTGTTTAAAATTCAATACCTCGGTTACCAAGTCTTGTACAGAACCTTGGACATCCAATCGGATTACCAATTGGGAATCCTTTCCCTCCGAGAAGAAGAACAGGCGCTATCCGAGGTGGTGGTTGCGGCTAGCAGAGCGACAGGCACTCAAAAAAGGGACACCACCCTCTTCAATGCGGATGCCTTCCGTACCATGAAGGATGCCAGTGCGCAGGTTCTGATTGAGAAATTGCCTGGCGTGATCTCAGAAGGAGGCGTGCTACAAGCCCAAGGAGAAAACATTGCCCAAATTCTCGTGGACGGCAAACCCTTCTTTGGCACGGATGTGCGCGCAGCGCTTCAAAACCTTCCCGCAGAAGTCATTCAAAGCATCGAAATTTTTGACCAGAAAAGTGAAAAATCCCAAGTAAGTGGCTTTGACGACGGGGAGCGCCTCAAAACGATCAACATCATCACAAAACCCAACCGAAGAAAAGGACAGTTTGGAAAGACTACCGCAGGCTTCGGTTCAGATGACCGCTACCTCGCAGGGGCCAGTATCAATGCCTTTGACGAGGACCGACGCATCACGGTTACAGGTTTGGCCAACAATGTCAACCAACTCAGCTACTCCAGTGATGCCAACACACAAACGGAAGGCAGACCCCAAGAGGGAATCGTCACGACCAGCCTATTGGGGATGAACTACAGCGACCTCTGGGGAAAAAAGATAAAAGTGACAGGTAACTACGGTTACACCAAGAATACCAACCTTGGCTTAGTTAATCGTGTGCGGGACTTTGTGACCGCTGATCAATCTGACGTAAGCTACCAGGAGAATTCACGGGATGTCCGCACCAGCCAACAGCATACTGCCAACCTCCGACTGGAATACAATCCCAACGAGAAAAACAAAATCCTCTACATCCCCCGTTTGGAGGCCAATGTGGAAACTGAAAACTCCTCCTTTTTTGGCCAAACCAAAAACGGAAGCAGCCCCATCAACCAAGTGGAAAACCAGCGGACCGGAACCTACAAGGAAGTGGACTTCTTCAATCGACTGATCTACAGCCATAAATTTGATAAACCTGGCCGCTCCCTTACTTGGCGCTCAATCCTTCACCAGGGTTTCGATCGGGATATTTCAGACCGAATAGCGAATACCACCTATTTTCAGCCTAGTGGCAATCGCACCGACGTACTTGCCCAACAAACGTCTCGAGAGCGGATCGGTACCCGTTGGGAAACAGGCCTATCCTTCACCGAGAAAATTGGGAAAGCGGGCCAGCTGGAAATCGAATACGAAATCGGTAACCGGACCAACGACTCCGATACGCGGGTAAACAATGTGATTGGAGGAGATTTTGAAGAAGGGGCCACAGAACTAGATTCCTTACTAACGAACGTCTTTGTTAGCGACTACCTCACCCAGGAAACCGAATTGGGCTATCAGTACAGTTCGGAGAAGTTTAAATTCCAAACTGAGGTGCTGTACCAAAATGCAAAACTGGACAACCAGCAAGAGTTCCCGAAAGCCTTCGCCTTGGAACGCAGATTTTCAGCGGTGCTGCCTACAATGCGGATGGAGTACATCTTTTCCCCAACCACCAATATCCAGATCGATTACGATACCGAAACGGCCGAACCTCAGATCCGCCAGTTGCAGCCCGTATTGGATAATTCCAATCCCCTACAGTTCCGTACCGGTAACCCAGACTTGGACCAATCCTACAGCCATGAGGTTCGCCTCCGCTTCCGTAGTCAAAATCCCGATACAGACCGCAGCTGGTTCTTGTTTACCAGTTCCTCCCTCACCAACCGATTTATCAGCAATAGCACCTTGATCGCTAGTGAAGCCCAGGTCTTGCCGGAGGGCATCACCTTGCAGAAAGGGTCACAGCTTATCAAGCCGGTCAACCTGGATGGATTTTGGGAAGTGCGCTCTTGGGCGAGTTACGGCATGCCGATAGGCCTCATCAAATCCAAGCTAAATATCAACGCAGGCGCAAGCCTCACCCGAAGACCCGGGCAAATCAATGATATCATCGGATTCAATACCTCGCAGCGCTTGAGCATGGGAATCTCCCTAGCGAGCAGCATCAGCGAAAACCTGGACTTCAACCTCTCCTCGCGCTCTTCGGTCAATCGAGTTGAAAACACGCTCAACCCCAACAGCAATACGCAGTTTTTTCAACAACGCTTCCGCGTAAATTTCAACTGGATCTTTTGGAAAGGAATCATCTACCGCCTGGACCTAAACCACCAGATCAATACCGGCCTGAATGCAGGTTTCAACAACAATTTCTCCCTGGTAAATATGAGCCTGGGCAAAAAAGTATTCAAAAATCAACGGGGTGAGGTCAGCCTTCAGGTGGTAGACCTGCTCAACCAAAATGCAAACGTTCGGAGAAACATCAGCGAAACCTTTGTCGAAGACATACAAACCAACGTGCTGCAGCAATACCTGCTCTTTTCCTTCACCTACAACCTACGTCGCTTTAGCAAGGGGATGGATGAGGACAAGTACAAGGAAATGTACCAAGACGAGGAACGCGACTAGCCTAGCGCATAGTCTCGTTGGCTCCTTTTTTTTGAAGTGTCTCTTGAGAGAGGATCTAACTATATTTACCCCAGCGCAGGGGACCTGCTGCAGTATAGAAAATGGATTGGAAAAAGGAAGTGAAATCTTGGGGCGCAATTTTGGCTGTTTTTGCATTTCTCTATTTCTCAGGCCTAATCCCTGTAATTCAAGGGGCCTTGCAATCTGTGCTACTCGCCACAGGTTTGATGAAGCCCAACATCGAGGTACCGGACCTCACCGACCAAAAATTTGACTACCGCGGACAGTTTACCGATTTTAAGGGCAACACCATCGACCTACAATCCTACCGAGGCAAAACCCTATTCATCAACCTTTGGGCTTCTTGGTGTGGGCCTTGCCGCGCAGAGATGCCCCATATCTCCGATCTTTACGATGCAGTAAAGGATACTCCTGATCTCGAATTTTTGATGATTGGCCTAGACGAAAACAAACAAAAAAGTCAAGAATTTATGGAAGGAAAAAGTTGGTCCTTTCCGGTAGTCCATGCGAGTTACGGCTTGAATAACAGTTTGCAAAGCGAATCCATCCCCACCACCCTTGTGGTCAACAAAGAAGGTAAAATCGTGTTTTACCACCAAGGGATGAGCAACTTCAACACGGAAGAATTCAGGACTTTTTTACGAAGCCATTAAATTCCTGTCAAATCAGGTATTCACCTTCCAAACGGGAGCTCCCGCGTCCAAGATTTCTTTACCCCAAATCGGAAGTTCAGTTTTGATGCGCTCTACTAGTTCGTCGCAAGCCTGCATGGCTGCTTTTCGGTGTTTGGAAGAGGTAAAAACAAAGAGGCAGATTTCACCTACCTTGATTTCCCCAAGGCTATGGTAGATGTGCATGCAGGTCAATGGGTACTTGGCAAAAATTTCTTCCCGAATCTCAAAGGCCTTTTCTAAGGCCATGTCTTCATAGGCCGTGTAGGCTATGGCTAGGACCTTCCCTTCGGGCTTTTCGTCGGCACGGATTTGACCCAAAAAAATGGAATGCCCACCAATGTCTGTTTTGGTGGCATGATTGGCAATGGACTGGGCGATCTTCTCCGGGGAGATAGGTCCTTGAACGAAAATGTTTTTGGGTTTGCGTTCTTTTTCCATGGTACTTAGGATTTCAGCGCTTGGATGCCTCCACGAATGGAGAATATTTTTTTATCTGGATAAGTTTCCTGCAGGAGCTGCGCCGCTTTTTGACTTCTCCCCCCAGTTTGGCAGAAGCATAGAATCTCTTCGGCCTCCTCAAATTGGTTCAACTGGCTTGAAAGGATGGAATAGGGTACTTTTACGAGGCCTGTACATTCCAAAGGAGGCTCTTCTCCGGGTTCGCGCACATCCACAAAAGCCACTTCATGCCCCATCAGCTTCATGGCCTCGTTCCAACTGAGCTGGGCGATTCCCTCGGAGGCCAACTCGTAATTGCGCTGCTCAAAGTCTGACCAAGAAGTAGGCACTGCAGTAGCTGCGCTAGGTTGAATTTCTACTTCATAGCCCTGGGAGTTCAGGCTATTAAAATACAAGACTCGGTTGGTGAGTGGTTTACCCAGGCCAGTAAGTACCTTGATGACCTCAAGGGCCATCAAGCTCCCGATGATGCCAGGGACCACACCCAATACGCCTGTTTCTGCACAGTTGGGAATCTCGTTGGCAGCAGGTGGGTTCGGATACAGGTCTCTGTAGTTGCAGGAACCAGGGCCCTGATTAAATACCGATACTTGTCCTTCGTGTTGGTGAATGGCACCGAAAACGAGCGGCTTTTTCAATAGCACACAGGCATCGTTGACCAGGTAGCGGGTAGGAAAATTATCGCTTCCATCGACCACCACATCGTAGTGGAAGATGAGTTCTTGGGCATTTTCTACCGTAATAAATTCAGGGATGGCCTTCCACTGAATGTCGTTGTATTTTTCTTGAAAGTAGCGCACGGCTGTTTGGGCCTTATTTTTCCCCAAATCCTGCTGCCCAAAAAGTACTTGGCGGTTCAAATTAGAAAGGGCTACTACATCCCCATCCACCAAACAAATTCGCCCGACACCTGCAGCGGCGAGGTACAATAAGGCAGGGCAACCCAGTCCACCTGCTCCGATGACTAGGACGGAGGCATGCTTGAGTTTGGCTTGACCT
>CAMCBC010000161.1 GCA_945872775.1 Spirosoma fluviale
AATATTCAGCTAGAATCATATTTGTAAATGCTTCAACCTTAGGCACCACGCAGATATTATTGAATTCCACTTCAAACCGATTTGAAAATGGTTTGGGTAATGATAGCGGGGAGCTTGGACATAATCTCATGGACCATACCTACAGAGTAGGTGCCACGGGAAAGGTAGAGGGTTTTGATGATGAATATTACAAAGGCAGAAGACCCAATGGAATTTACATCCCGAGATATGTGAATATCGATGAGAAATCCAAAACGGATAAATTCCTTCGCGGTTTTGGATACCAAGGGGCTGGATTCCGTGGAGGCAATCCCGCCAATACTGAAGCATTTGGTGCGGATTATAAGGATAGCATCTTGAAACCAGGACCCTGGGAATTTTTTATCACTGGTTTTGCGGAATGTTTGCCTTACCATGATAATCAGGTGTATTTGAACAAAGAGGTCTTGGACAAATGGGGGCAACCTACTTTGTCGATAGATGCAGAGTTTAAAGCCAACGAAAAGGCAATAAACAAGCAAATACAAGAAGATGCTGTGGAAATGTTGGAAAAATCCGGTTTAAAAGATGTGATGGGTTTTGACAACAACCACCCTCCCGGATATGGAGTACATGAAATGGGAACGGCTAGAATGGGACGAGACCCAAAGACATCGGTTTTAAATGGTTTTAACCAGATACACAGTGTCAAGAACGTATTTGTTACGGATGGTGCGTGTATGACGTCCTCCTCTTGTGTCAATCCTTCATTGACCTATATGGCTATTACGGCAAGAGCCGCTGATTATGCAGTTTCTGAATTAAAAAAGAATAATCTTTAATCGATATGAACAGAAGAAGCGCCCTTAAAAAAGCCGGTGTTTTGGCAGGTTCGGCAGTCGCCATCCCCTCGTTTTTCTCCTTATTGCAATCCTGCAAGAGCGAGAACCGATTGGGTTGGCAACCTCTGTTTTTTACGGAAACTGAGGCCAAAACAATCGCTGCCATTTTAGACATGATATTGCCGCGCACGGATACTCCCGGTGCTCTGGATGTAAAGTCAGATATCTTTATTGATAAGGTCATTGCAAAGACCTATGATGAAGAAGCACAAGCAAAAATGAGGACCGAAATCGCTGCCTTTAATTCGGAATGCGAAAAGAACTTTGGCAATGCATTCGTTGAATTGAATCCGGCGGACAGGGAAAAAGTATTGCAAGCTGCCGAAAAGAACTCAGGCAAATTCAGCCCAGGAGTTTGGGGCACCGCAGTAGGGAAACAAGAGCCTATTGGTTTTTACAGGTCCATCAAGTCTATGGCGATTTGGGCCTATTTCACCTCAGAGGAAATTGGGAAGAACGTACTGGCCTATGATCCTATCCCAGGAACCTATGAGCCATGCATGCCGCTTTCCGAGGGGCAGAATCGTTGGAGTTTATAGTATTTTCCATCGCTTCAGTCACTTACCGCCCCATCTTGATTGGTATGGATGACCTAATCTCCTAATAAACTTGCGATTATATGTTAGCAGGAGCAGGAGATATTCGATTGAAGTTTGAGTTGCAAAAAGCGGATAATCAGAATAATTAAATTTTAAATCTAAAATTTACGTTAGGATGGATAAATTTAAATGTTTTGCCAAACATGAATTTACACAGTTATCTTTATAGTACATAGATTAAACAAAATCACTTCTTGTTTAATTTAGGTGCCTTCCTTTGTGTATCTCTTATATAAAGCGAAGCCGGTTTCCTCAACCTCGGGTATCTTAAACTAATTTATTTTCTTATTTATCTTCAAATAAGCCATCAAGTTGACTATTTCGTCCTTGCTCAAGTTTTCAAATAGTCCCGAGGGCATCATTGAAACATCAGTTACTTCTTTTGAAAGAATGCCCGATTTATTGATAATTAGCTGATCTTGTCCCACGATTCGTAAAGTAACCTGGCGCTCGTTTTCGGAAATGATATTGCCAGAATAAGTCCTCCCGTCACGGGTATTGATTACCACCATTTTATAGTCATCCTGAATTTCAGCACTTGGTTCGAGTACATTCATTAAGATATATTCAGGGTCAGTTCTATTGGAACCAGTGAGATCTGGGCCAATGTTTCCGCCTTCCCCATACATTTTATGGCAGCTTCCACAGGATTTTGAAAAGACTGTTTTGCCCATTTTGAGATTGACAGAATTTTTTGTGTTAGAGCTAAGTATTCCTCGGTATTTATCATAGGCCGCTTGATTGCTTGGAACAGACTCAATCGGACCCCAAACCTCAATGAAACCACTTCCTACCACACGCAGAAGTTGCCTAGCCACACTTGCCGGAACTTCGGATTTAGCCACTTTTTTTGCCTTGATTTCCTTTGTCAACATATTTCCGTAACGTGCTCTTGATGAAAGGGTCTGCATGGCTTCGAGTTTTTCCGATGGGGAAAATTTAGGATAATTTTCCAGAATCAGTCTCCCTAAAGACTCATCATCAAAAGCTGCGATTGATCGAATGGCATCAATTTTCATGGTGGGTTCCTGAATCAAATAAGGGATTTCTGCCAGCAATCCTTTTTGCTGCTGGGCAGTAAGGGTTTGCAGAGCTTTGATTCGTTGATCTTTGGGAGCTGACTTGTTTTTTAGCATTGCAAAAGCTCTTTGAGTTGCTTCTTTGTCACCAAAAAGACTTGAAATTTCTAAAGCCAATACCTGCTGCTTTCCTCCTGATTTTTGCAGTTTATCGGCTACTGCTTTCCAGTTAGCTGGAGTTTTCAGATCTGTCCGACCTTCCATTCCACTTAGCATTCCGGACATCAGCAATACGGTATTGGTGCCTCCTTTACCTATCAGAGCCACTAATTTTTCGATTTTATCTCCATCGACAGCTCTTCTGCCTATATTTTGAGTAACAAAACTGAGTGTAGATTTATGAGCCAACTCAAGGAATTTATCCACATTTTGAGCAAAAAGCGGCTCAATTCCATACCAAAGCATTTTAGGTAGATTGTGATCTTTTTCATCTTCCGAATGCTGAATCAGTCTTTCTGCTAAAGCCCATTTTTGTGTTGTTGGGATCCTTTGCAAAGCAGCAGTTAAATAAAGCCGAACCACAGGGGAGAGATCAGTCCTAGCCATTGATAAAAACTTTGTAAATGCTGCTTGAGAAAGTTTCATGTCCTCACAAAGTAATTGAATAGCCCAAGCGCGAATATGCGGATTCTTGTCTGAAAGTGCATTGATCAAATCCTTTTCCGTAAAACCTCCTGTCAGATGAAGAGTCCACATGGCACGAAGTCTCCAATCCTGATTTTTATTGGTTAAGAAAATGGCCTTTAAAGCAGGATTAGTCTTTGGGTCAAGCTTTTTGTTTACAGCTCGCTTGTGCAAAATTCCGCGGGCCCGACGGGAATGCCAATCAGAGGAATTAGTCTGTAAAGCCACCAACTGGGCATTGCTCATTTTATTCAAATCAGAATACCTTCCGGGGAAGTCCTGAGCCAGTGATTTTTCAGGCATGATCCTGAAAATCCTTCCCGTTTCCTCATTCAAAACTTCCTTGCCACAGATGTCGGCATCGTGCCAATCCAAAGCGTAAAGTCCTCCGTCCGGACCGATTTCCATGCTAAATCCTACCCATTGGGCATTGTTGGCCAGCATAAATTCATCTCCGTGCTTTCCTTCAAAACCTGAACCCCTAGGAATTAGAATATCCGAAAGAACCCCATGCTCGTGGATGTTTGCCATAAAAATTCGCCCCTGTTCTTCCTTTGGAAAAGCATCGGATTGGTAGACTCGCGCACCTCCATGAGCAGACCGATGACTGTGATTAGCGATGGTTTTGATATCTTCATAAACGAAAGGATTGAAATGCTGCCCGCCTTGACGGTGGTAAATTCCTCCTGGAATCACATGCCACAGATGAGGAATCACACAGGCGCTCATAAAAAGTTGTCCTTTGGCGTCGTAGTCAATTCCCCAGGGATTACTGAAGCCATGGGCCACAACTTCAAATCGATCTTTAACAGGGTGATAGCGCCACACACCGCCGTTGATGTCCACTCCCTCTTTTTCAAGAAGATCCTCCGGAAAGGCGTCTTTATGGTAATAAAGTTTAGCATCTCCGCTTGGTTTGCGGATTTTGGAAGGGGTAGCAAAACCCTGCAAACCGTAAAGCCAACCATCCGGACCCCAATGCAAGCTGTTTAGTGTTTCGTGGCGATCTCGAATTCCCCAACCTGTGAGAAGAATTTCGATCTTGTCCATATCGGCTTTATCATCCCCGTTTTTGTCAGGTACAAAAATTAGATTGGGTGGTGCACCGATGAAAACTCCATCAAATCCCACCGCGATTGCTGCCGGGAACGCCAAACCCTCCATGAAAACCTTTTGAGTATCTGCTTTTCCATCACCATCCGTATCCTCCAAAATCAAAATCCGGCTTTCTCCGGAGTTGGAGAAACCGTATCCCCGGGATTCATAATCTTTGTTTTCTGCAATCCACAACCTTCCCCTATCATCCCAACAAAAAGCCATCGGTTGGGTCATCATGGGTTCAGAGGCCCATACATTTACTTTGTATCCGGGCTTGATGGTCATGGCATCCACGGCTTCTTGAGCTGTCAGGAATTTTGCATTTCTGCCTTCTTCCTGAGCTAATCCCCAAAGTTCGGTCGTACTATACATTCCCTCACGGCCCGAGAAATTTCCCCATGCTTCGGTCAGTTTTAAATCATTTATTTCACCGGTATGGACTAAAATCCGGAGTTTGATTGTCTCTGTTTTGCCTTGTTCGATGATCCAATCCCCATCCTTTGTAAATGCAGGTCCCAAACCCAACTGACCGTCAACGCGCCATTTGTTGGGGTAGCCTCGATTTTCTGGATGGTCAAATATTGCAATATTAGCTCGGTCTTTTCTGCCTTCCACGGTCATTCCTACATTTATCCACATGGAAGGCTGACCCTCGGCTTGAGCATTTTTTTGACGTGCCGCATTGATGATTTCCCCGTCAATTCCCTCTTTCCAGGGCATTCGGACAAATAAACTTCCATAATCATATTGTCCAATCGTGACTTCGGTTTTGGCTTCGCCCTTCCATTCCAAATCCAGCGTGTATTCTCCGTTCACTTCAGTTAAAGTCCAGTTTTGGGTTTCTTCCATTACTGTCCCACCAAGGGAATCCAACAGCTGATAAATGGTCTGCCACTTCACTTGCTCTCCGCTTTCTTCCACGATGTTCAGGGCTACTTTTTTCCAATAATCTCCCTTCGGATTATGAAAGTAATCGCGTCCGTTTACTCGGGTCAAGCCCCAATAAAGTCCGGTCTGATGCTTGTGATGACCTGGGCTGTACTCCGTCAGAATGCCTTTCCCATCGGGAGCAATCATGGGATGGATGTAGGGCCGGAAATCTTCCTTTGCATTTTGGATCAGCAGTGGCTCTATTTCTCCTTGTCGGAAAACTGAAATTGTGCCTTCTTCCTCATTTTGGACAAGATTCAAAAGGGTTGGCTCTGCCGAAGTTTCTACCTCAATGGATCCCTTGGGTTTGCAGGCCAACAGGATCAGGAAGAGAAAAAAGGAAAGAAGGAATGATTTACAGGCCGAAGACATGGGATTCAGGTTGATTTGGTGGGGGTAAAAAATTAAACCTCAGTGATTTAGAGCAAATTCATTAGTAAGTTTAAGCAATAAGTACAATTTATTCAAATGCAATTTGGTTAGGGGTTTTAAAGGTAAATTTCCTTAATGGTAACTGGATTGAAACAGCCTATGATTATTTTAAACCAGTGAGTCGTTTTGATAAAAAATAATTTGGGGTTTTTCGTTATTTGGAAAAGTAAACAAGATAAAAAGGCAAAAAAAACTATCGGTTTTAAGGAGGTATCAATTTTATTTTAGAGACAGGGATCCTAGGGTTATACCCCAAATAGAAAAGGACATCCCAAACGGAAAGTGATTTTAAAATGGATAGCGAGTGGTGTATTTGAAGAGGGTTAAGTTTTTCAGAAAAAAACACACAACAGGCTTTCAAAAACGAAAAGATTTATCTGTACATTTAAAT
>CAMCBC010000162.1 GCA_945872775.1 Spirosoma fluviale
TTTTCCTAACTGAAGACCTGGATAAAAAAAGGCGACTCTTTTCAGAGTCGCCTTAATTTTTGGAGTGCGCACGAGAAGATTCGAACTTCCACACCCGTAAGGGCACCACCCCCTCAAAGTGGCGTGTCTACCAATTTCACCACGTGCGCAATTGGGGATTGCAAAAGTAGAAAACCGAGCTTTGGGAAGCAAAGCTTCGCTCCGCTTTTCTTTGCTTTTTTTAAAGTTTAGCCAAAAACCTTCTTTTCAGCAGATTGAAGCGTATTGTACAGCAAAGCCGCAATGGTCATGGGGCCTACCCCACCCGGTACAGGTGTGATGGCAGACGCCAAAGGTGCTACTTCCTCATACTTTACATCACCAATCAAGCGGAAGCCTGTTTTCTTCGTTTCGTCAGCAATGCGATGGATACCCACATCGATGACCACAGCACCTGGCTTCACCATATCTGCTGTCACAAATTCAGGCTTACCAATAGCCACAATCAAAATATCGGCAGTCTGGCAAATCGCTGCCAAGTTCTCGGTTCTAGAATGCGTTAAGGTGACGGTAGCATTGCCCGGATAGCCGTTGCGCGCCATCAAGATGCTCATCGGGCTCCCCACAATATGGCTACGGCCAATGACCACACAGTGTTTGCCAGAAGTTTCGATCTGGTAGCGCTTCAAAAGTTCCACAATTCCAAAAGGAGTTGCTGCCACGTAAGCAGGCCAGTTGAGGGTCATCCGGCCCACATTGGCAGGGGTAAAGCCATCTACGTCTTTTTCTGGTCGGATACGGTTAGTCACTTTATCTACTGAAATGTGCTTGGGCAGGGGAAGTTGCACGATCAAACCATCAATGTCTGGATTTTGGTTGATGTCCTCCACGGTGCGGAGCAACTCTTCCTCACTTACCTCAGCAGACAGTCGCACCAGCGTAGAAGTAAATCCAACTTCCTCACAGGCCTTCACCTTGGCGCCTACGTAGGTTTGGCTAGCACCATCTTCCCCTACCAGGATGGCTGCAAGGTGCGGCTGCTTGCCGCCTTCTTGTTTAATTTCCGCTACACGCGCTGCAATTTCATTTTTGATGTCTTGCGCGGTTTTCTTTCCGTCGATAAGGATTGACATACTGATTGTAGGAATTTTGAAAGTATAAATACGAAATACGAGTTACGAAGTACGTACCTCAAGCCAAGAAAGCCTCACTTGTTAAAATTTAATCTGGCAGTTTTTAAGCTAGCAACAAAAATGGAAATTAATTCATCTGCCTCTTTTTGTAGTCTTACTAATTCTGGAGCCAAAGCTTCGTTTTGGTTGATCTGTTCTAAGATTTCGAGGAAAAACTGACTCTCATCCGATTCCTCCTCTACAATTTTTAATTTATTGATAAAATCCGCATTGGACTTAGCACGTATTGCAGCTCTGTAATTTGCCCCAACCGAACTGGAGCACCGCAATAGCTGCTGAACATAGTTGTTATATTCTCTTGAATGAGGAAGCTTCGCGCAAAGAGTCCAAACATCAAGTGTAAATTTTTTCGTTCTATCCTTCAATGCTTGGCTCATCGATTTCGCTGCTTACCTATTCATAATCACGTATTTCGTACCTCGTACTTCGTATTTCACTAGTCTAATTTCAACACCGCCATAAAGGCCTCCTGAGGGATCTCGACATTGCCAACTTGGCGCATGCGCTTCTTGCCTTTCTTCTGCTTTTCCAAGAGTTTGCGCTTACGCGAAATATCACCACCATAGCACTTCGCCAAGACGTTTTTGCGCAAGGCTTTTACGGTTTCACGAGCAATGATTTTTTGTCCGATAGCCGCCTGAATGGCGATTTCAAACATTTGACGCGGGACCAGCTCCTTCAGCTTGTCGCAGAGGCGCTTGCCCCAATCGTAGGCCTTGTCCCGGTGTACAATCGCAGATAGCGCATCCACCGGCTCTCCATTGAGCATGATATCCAAGCGCACCATGTGCGACTCCTGGAAGCCCTTTAGTTCGTAATCCAAGGAAGCATAACCTCTGGAAATCGTCTTCAAACGATCAAAGAAGTCAAATACAATTTCCGCAAGCGGCATGTCAAACTGCAACTCCACTCGATCTGAGGTAAGGTATACCTGATTTTTGATTTGACCCCGCTTATCCATGCAAAGGGAAATCACAGGACCTACATATTCTGCAGCCGTGATGATGGACGCTTTTACAAAAGGTTCTTCGATGTGCTTAAAGCGCGTAGGATCAGGCATATCGGAAGGTGCATTCACCACCTGGTACTCGTCATTGGTCATGAGGGCCTTAAACTGTACGGAAGGCACTGTAGTGATGACGGTCATGTCAAACTCACGTTCCAAGCGCTCCTGCACAATTTCCATGTGCAACATTCCCAAAAATCCGCATCGGAATCCGAAGCCCAGGGCCGCAGATGTTTCCGGCTCCCAAACGAGGGAGGCATCGTTGAGCTGCAACTTTTCCATGGAAGCACGTAGCTCCTCAAATTCGGTGGTATCCACAGGATAAATCCCTGCAAAGACCATGGGCTTCACATTTTCAAAGCCCTTAATGGCTTCCGAACAAGGGTTCTTGACGTGCGTTACCGTATCACCTACCGCTACTTCTTTGGCTACTTTGATTCCTGAAATGAGGTAACCTACATTACCCGCACTCATGGTTTGTTGCGGAATCTGGTTGATTCCCAAAATCCCTATCTCATCGGCAAAGTATTCCTTTCCGGTATTGACAAATTTGATGCGATCACCTTTTTTAAGCGTTCCATTAAAAATTCGGAAGATTACTTCCACTCCACGGAAGGAGTTGAACTGTGAGTCAAAAATCATGGCTTGAAGTGGAGCCTCGGGATCTCCTTTAGGCGGCGGGATATTCTCAATCACCTTGGCCAAAATATCCTCGATTCCGATGCCTTCTTTACCCGAAGCCAATACGATGTCTTCCCGCTTGCAACCCAATAGGTCAATTACTTCATCCGCAACCACCTCAGGATCAGCACCTGGTAAATCTATTTTATTCAAAACAGGGATGATTTCTAGATCATGCCCCAATGCCAAATACAAATTGGAAATGGTCTGTGCTTCAACCCCTTGGGAGGCATCTACGATAAGCAATGCGCCTTCGCATGCTGCAATGGAGCGAGACACCTCGTACGAAAAATCCACGTGACCTGGGGTATCAATCAAGTTGAGGATGTACTCCTCTCCCTTGTAGTTGTACTTCATCTGGATGGCATGGGACTTGATCGTGATGCCACGCTCCCGCTCCAGATCCATGTCATCTAGCAACTGGTTTTGCATTTCTCGGTCAGAAACCGTGTTGGTCGTCTGCAGCAACCGGTCTGCTAGGGTACTTTTGCCGTGGTCAATGTGGGCAATGATGCAGAAATTTCGAATGTTTTTCATAAGCTTAGGTGTTGCAAAAGTAGGAAAAAAGAAGCTTTCTTGGTTAGTAGATCCGAGAAATAGAGGACTTCCTAGCAAGCTTTTTTCTCAATTCTTTATGCATTTTCTTAATCCCTTGTTTAGGGCTTTTGTTTTGAACTAAATTCTGGAGTTTCGGCTATTTTTGAAGCACCTTTTGCTAGGTATTTTGGTTTCTAACTTACCTTTGTCCACCCAACCAATTCTTCCCTATGCAGGCGATTGCAGAGCGAAAAAAATCCCAAAACATAGGCGAATACCTCGTGTACATGTACCAGATGGAAGACCTCATCCGCTCCTACCAAGGGAATATGGAGGAAATCAATCAGTACGTGATCTCCCACTATCCGGTACCTGAGGAGGAAAAGGAAAGTATCAAAACCTGGTTTGCAGGCTTAGCAGCCTCCATG
The DNA here is from genome assembly GCA_945872775.1 of Spirosoma fluviale. Classification (GTDB taxonomy): domain Bacteria; phylum Bacteroidota; class Bacteroidia; order Cytophagales; family Cyclobacteriaceae; genus Algoriphagus. Next base: position 3,825 of record CAMCBC010000162.1, read on the forward strand.
CAGCAGCAGGAGCTGATGCAAAAAGGGCACCTTCGAGAGCTTCAGGAGCTGGTGCAGCAGCTGCTTGAACTTCATTACCAACTGCTGAAAACCGACGCCAACTACGTGGCCACCTTTCACCAAGTAAAGCCTCACCTGCTCGAAGCAGTAGAAGCCGCCCAAACGGAGGACCTTGGAAATGAAATTCAAATCTGCCTGAATGGGGTCTATGGCTTGCTGCTCTGCCGTTTGCTTGGTAAAAAAGTAAGTGACCGACAACTAGAAGCAGCGGAAGCTTTTGGCAATGTGCTTAGCCATTTGAATTTCAGCTACCAGCAGCGTCTTTTTTTATCTCCAAATTGAAAGTGGGGAAATCCTAGCACATGGTACTAGACGGCCAAGGGATTGACTAAAGACCTGGATCACCCCTTTTTAATTAGTTAAAAATAGGATTTAGCAAGCATTGAAATGGCGTGAAAAACATCCAATTGAGTTTGACTTTTATCCTTTCCATAGCCCAAACCAGGGCTTGTAGCCGTCTGCAAAATGTTCGGTATGGATAGTTGATTTAGAAACATTCAACTCTTTTAAATACTTTGAAATTCCTTCCTTTAAAGAATCTGGACCACATAGGTAATAATGGGCATTGCTGCCAAGGTCTAAGTCACTTTTTCCGATCCGTTTGCTTCCAGAGATAAAATTACGGTATTCAAATTGGGGGTAGTGTTGCGCCAATTGATCTAGCTCTTTTTTGAAGACAATGTTTTCTTCTTTTTGGTTGGCATAAAGTAAGGTCACCTTGCTTTTAGGTTCAAAATGAAGCATTTGAAGGAGCATACTATACAAGGGGGTAATCCCACTTCCGCCTGCCACGAGCACATAGTGATTCGCGGCATTTTCAGTGGGCACAAATGTAAAATCACCCACTGGCAGCAAGGATTCAACTCGATCGCCACTTTTTGCTGTATTGTAAAAATAATGAGAAACTTCACCCTTCAGCTTCACCGTTATTCGTAAAAAATCATCCACATCAGGTGAAGAACTCAAGGAAAAGCAGCGCATATGGGTCTTGCTGCCAACTTTAATTTTCAGGTTGAGGTATTGACCTGCATGATAGGTAAAAAACTCCTTGTCATCTGTTTTAAAATAAACAGAAACAGTATCCGGAGTTTCTTTTACCAATTTATCAATGATTAAAGTTCTGTACTTGGTGTTATCAAGGATCGTCGCATTTTTCCGTTCGTGTATTTCTTGAAAAGTACGTTCCGTTGAATTTAATTCTGTACCACAAACCACATCCCAAAAACGAAAGAATAAGGCGTAATTTCCATTGTATTGGGTGTGGTGCAGGCTATGATTAGTAGCCGTTACGAGCATGTTAAAGGGCGCTTTGCTAAAAAATTTAGGAAAAAACTCATAGCCCAGATGGGACTTCAAGTTGTTGAATGTTCCAACCACTTGCATGATTCCCAAAACAGTCATCGACATCGGCATAACCATGGCTAAAGGAAGAATCCATACCGTTAGCCATAAGGACTCAATGAGGTGAAATGAATTTGAGGTGAATGGATTTACATCCAAACTCTTGTGATGGAGCGCGTGGACATACTTGTAAATGCTTGGATGGTGCATGGTCCGATGACTCCAATAAAACCAGGTGTCGGATACAAGCAGCATGGCAATAAATGCAAAAACCTCATACCCTAAGCCAAATTTCCCTGCTTCAAGGTAAAACTTTGTTAATCCGATATCATTAAAGGACAACAAGAGAATCGAAAAGGCTGTGCCTCCAAAAAATGAGAAAAATGTTGCTCCTATTTCACCTTTTATTTGTGACCAACCCGCCCTTTTTGAAAGTTGAATTTTTCTGTTGCCGAGTTTTTTGCCAAAAATTACCCAGATGATTAAATACACCACACTCATAATTGTGAGTGCACCGATAACGGTCGTGAGATACTGTTTAGCGAAATCTAACATGGCCTTTCAAATTTTGAGGTGATTAAATCTGATGGGAAATTAGAATTCGCAATTTAGGTACCACTTAACATTTGTTACTTAATCATCTGCTTCCGAATTCTACTCAAGCTTTGTGGCTTGATGCCCAAATAGGAAGCAATGTATTGGATAGGCACATTTTGAATTAATTCGGGCTGTTGCTCCACCAGCTTTTTATACCTCAATTCCGCCGTAAGGGTAGCAAAGTCGTTTACCCTTATTTGC
>CAMCBC010000163.1 GCA_945872775.1 Spirosoma fluviale
AGCTACTTGTTTAGGCCTGCCCTAAACTCCTTGGCAAATGGGGTAGTAAAAACCTTGAAATCCCAAGGATGGGGAAAAACCGTAGCCATTGGTTACAGCGGTAATTCTCGAGACGAGCAGCTTGGGCTTCTGCTACAAAATCAATTGGCAAAGGAAGGATTTAGTGTCGTCAAGGTTCAGAAGGTCGATACCAAAAATGCCACTGCTTTCCTTCAAGGCTTGGGCGTACGAAGAGGAAACCAACCTTCAGTAAACCAGGTGATTTTGCTTTCAGATGATCCAGCACTGGCACAGCCTGTTTTTTCCCTTATGGAAAGCATTTCTGCCGAGGTACCCTTGCTGGTCATGGATTCCTGGTTAGGCTATAATTTTTCAAATTTCGAAATGTTGGAATATGCTAATTTCTATTTCATTTCGAACAATACCCCAAAATACCATTCGGAGGCCATGGATGATTTTCGAAAAAACTATTATTCCAAACACCTGCAATTCCCTTCCACCAACTCCCTTCTAGGTGCTGAATTAGTTCATTGGGTCCATGCCAATGCGGAATTTGTGCAAGATTACGATCTCCGCCCTAGTTTGGATAAAAACGGGAATCAGCCGGGACGACTGACATGGGGATTTAATTTTCAAAAAGTGAACAACAACAGCTATTCTCCTGTTTTTAAGCTTGAATCTGGAGAATTGATCCCATTAAACTAAACCATGCAAATTTCTGAAAGCAAAAGGCTGTTTGCCCATGCTAAAAATTTTATTCCAGGAGGAGTAAACTCTCCTGTTCGTGCTTTCCGTGCCGTAGGGGGTGAACCCATCTTTATAAAAAAAGCGGATGGGGCATTTATTCACGACGAGGACGGTAATGCTTACATTGAACTCATCAACAGCTGGGGACCTATGCTATTGGGCCACAATTCCCCGCTAATCCGTGAGGCGGTGATTCGTGCCATGGAGGATGGAACCTCCTTTGGAGCGCCCACTGCGCGCGAGGTAGAAATGGCGGAGTTATTGGTTCGCATGGTGCCTTCTCTCGAAAAAGTCCGTATGGTCAATTCAGGTACTGAAGCCACCATGTCTGCTATCCGCGTGGCGAGAGGCTACACTGGGCGGGATAAGATCATCAAAATGGAAGGGCATTACCATGGACATGGAGATTCTTTCCTCATTGCGGCGGGCTCTGGCGCGATCACCATGGGGCATCCAGATTCTCCCGGAGTTACGCTAGGCACCGCAAAAGACACACTTTTAGCCGCTTTCAATGACTTAAATGCCATTGAGTCTTTGGTGGAGGCGAATAAAGGAGAAATCGCGGCCTTGATTTTGGAGCCAGTTGCAGGAAATATGGGATTGACTTTACCGCAAGAAGGGTACCTGCAAGGTCTTCGTGACATTTGTAGCCGTGAGGGGATTGTATTGATTTTCGATGAGGTAATGACCGGTTTTCGATTGGCCAAGGGTGGTGCACAAGAGCGATTTGGGGTGATTCCTGATTTGACTACGCTAGGGAAGATTATCGGTGGAGGAATGCCAGTAGGCGCCTATGGAGGAAAAAAGGAGATCATGGACTTTGTGTCTCCCGCAGGCCCAGTGTACCAAGCAGGTACGCTATCTGGGAATCCCATTGCGATGGCAGCCGGATTGGCGATGCTCCGTCACCTAGATACCCATCCTGAAGTCTACACTCGTTTGGAAGCCATAGGAGAAGAGCTAACTGCAGGAATAACTCGCATCAATTCAATTTTGGGTCTAGACTATACCCTCAATAAATTGGGGAGCATGTATTCCTTGTTTTTCACTTCTAGCCCAGTCACTGATTTTGAATCTGCCAAAAAATCCGATACCCAACTGTTTGGTCGTTACTTCCAAAGCATGTTGAAGCGAGGGGTTTATTTGGCCCCGTCTCAGTTTGAAAGTTTGTTTTTGTCCACTGCCTTGACAGATGAGTTCATCGGAAAGATTCTTCAGGCGCATGAAGAGAGCATGAAAGAAATTCATTAATCAAGGAGCGATGATTTTGAAAGTATACGGCATCAAAAATTGCGACACGATGAAGAAAACCTTCACCTTTCTAGAGGGAAAAGGCATTTCTTACGAATTTTTTGATTACAAAAAGCAGGCCCCTACGGTGGATCTGCTCAAAAGCTTTCTCTCAAAAACTAGTTTGGATACCTTAGTAAATCGTCAGGGTACTACCTATAAAAAGTTGGATGATTTGCAGAAAGCGGCGGTAGGGCAGGAATTAACCGCATTTCCAATTTTGATGGCGCAGCCAAGCATAATCAAAAGGCCCATAATTGAATATCCCGATGGAAGCATCACCTTGGGATTTGTTCCCGAGCAGATTGCCTCAAAACTAAAGTAATCAGGCTTGCTTTTTATAGGAGATTCCTGGTTTGCAGTTAGGACTGCGGTGGAAAAAACGCAGGTAAGTGCTTCAGGATATCTTTGCTCATGCTATCCAAATCATAAGAAGGTTTCCAACCCCAATCTGCTTGCGCGCGGCTATCATCGATGCTATCCGGCCAAGAATCTGCAATGGCTTGGCGAAAATCCCCTTGATAGTTAATTTCAAAGTTAGGCACCTCTTTTTTGATACTTGCAAAAATCTCTTTCGGGGAAAAACTCATGCCCGCAAGGTTGTAGCTCGATCGTATTTTGACTGCTTCTTTGGGTGCGTTCATCAGATCTAAGGTAGCCTTGATGGCATCCGGCATGTACATCATGGGGAGGTAGGTATCCTCGCTCAAGAAACAGGTGAAAGGCTTGTTTGCAATCGCCTTGTGGTAGATGTCCACTGCATAGTCTGTGGTACCTCCTCCGGGCAAAGATTTGTAGCCTATTAGGCCAGGATAGCGAAGGCTCCGTACATCCACCCCGTATTTTTCAAAGTAGTAGTTGCACCATCCTTCTCCTGCAAGTTTGCTTATTCCATAGACCGTGTTTGGGTCTTTTTCGCAAAACTGTGGGGTATGAGTTTTTGGGGTGCTTGGACCAAAAACGGCAATGGAAGATGGCCAATAGATCTTATCCAATCCACATTCTTTCGCCAGTTCCAATACATAGAGCAAGCTATCCATGTTGAGTTGCCAAGCAAACTGTGGATTTTTTTCACCCGTTGCGGATAGTACTGCGGCGAGGTGGTAGATCTGTGTTACCCTTTCCTTCTTCACCAAGGCACCCAAGGCATCCTTGTCCATCACATCCAGTACTTCAAACCGGCAGTAGGGAAACTGTACGCTGGCAGCAGCTCGTAAGTCAGTTGCAATCACTTGATCTCCACCAAATTGATCTGCAAGTGCACGGGTTAATTCTGAGCCGAGCTGCCCAGCAGCTCCAATAACAAGGATTTTGTCCATAGGGTGGTCTTTCAAATAACCCGTAGTTGCCATCAGGGTTTTTGTTTTATATTTGGGTTCACTTGCGCAAAAATAATAAAAAACACCTGGTTCTAGCCGATTTTTGATCAGTGGAACTTTAAATTTTAGCCAAGATTAACTCCTTAATCAGTCAACCATGTACGAGCAGTTTAAACCCAAATTAGAACAAGAATTACAGTCCATCGAGGAAGCGGGTCTATTTAAACGAGAGCGAATTATCACTTCCCCTCAGTCAGCAGAAATTACCATTGCTGGAGGGAAGCAGGTCTTGAATTTTTGTGCAAACAATTACCTGGGATTGTCTTCTCATCCACGGGTAGTTCAGGCCGCTAAAGAAGCGATTGATACCCATGGCTTTGGAATGTCTTCGGTACGATTTATTTGTGGAACCCAGGACATCCACAAGGAACTTGAAAAAAAGCTTTCTGAATTTTTGGGCACTGAGGACACCATCTTGTATGCTGCAGCTTTTGATGCCAATGGAGGAGTTTTTGAACCACTTTTTGGAGCAGAAGATGCCATCATTTCGGATGCCTTGAATCATGCATCCATCATCGATGGGGTTCGTTTGTGCAAAGCGATGCGCTACCGCTACGAGCACAATAATATGGAGGATCTGGAGAAGCAACTACAGGATGCGGTGGGTGCGGGTGCTCAGCAAAAAATCATTGTCACCGATGGAGTCTTTTCCATGGATGGCACCATTGCGAAGCTGGATAAAATTGTGGCCTTAGCAGAAAAATACCAGGCTTTGGTGATGACCGATGAGTGTCACTCCACCGGATTTATGGGGAAAACAGGCAGGGGAGTCCACGAGCACAGAGGGGTGATGGGTAAGATCGATATCATCACCGGTACCTTAGGCAAGGCCTTGGGCGGAGCTTCTGGTGGATTTACTTCTGGACGAAAGGAGATTATTGAATTGCTTCGTCAGCGATCTAGACCCTATTTATTTTCGAATACCCTTGCTCCATCGATCACGGGAGCGTCCATAGCAGTGCTTGAATTGCTATCTGAGACCACTGAATTGAGAGATCGGCTTGAAAAAAATACAAGCTACTTCCGCGAAAAAATGGAGGCAGCTGGATTTGATATCAAACCAGGGGAACATGCCATTGTGCCAATCATGCTTTATGATGCAGTACTTTCTCAGAAGATGGCGGAAAAATTACTGGAAAGAGGAATCTATGTCATTGGATTTTACTACCCAGTAGTTCCCAAAGGGCAAGCTAGAATTCGTGTTCAAATCTCCGCAGGCCATCAGCAGGAACATTTGGATCAGGCCATTGCTGCATTTATAGCAGTAGGAAAAGAATTGGGGGTGATCAAGTAAAAAAAACCGGATGAAGTTTTCATCCGGTTTTTTTTATCCTCCTACTTTGGTAGGCAAGCCTTTTTTCTTGGCAAAATCGTGTTCCGAAAGATTTTCAAATCGATCGTAGAGGTCCTCGTTGTTGAGGTAGTCGTTGATGATCTCTCGAACTTCTTGAAAAGAAAGGTTATGCAAAACCTTTCCGTTTTTCGCCATGGAGATTTGGCCTGTTTCCTCTGAAATCACCAAGATTAGTGCATCTGTTGCTTCTGACATGCCGATTCCTGCGCGGTGACGGAGTCCAAACTGTGCGGGCACCTCACGTTCGGTGACCGGGAGAATGCAGCGTGCTGCTTTGATTTTTCCCTTGTGGATGATTACCGCTCCATCATGCAGCGGGCTATGCTTATTGAAAATCGCAATCAAGAGTCTTTTCGATAACTCAGCATCCAAGATATCGCCACTTTCTGCATAAAATTTCAATTCTACTGTACTTGAAATTACGATCAAGGCCCCAGTATTGGATCCTGCTAAGACTTTGGCAGCATCGATGATGGGGCTGATATTGAAACCGGAATTTTCTTTTTTTCTCCAGAAAAAGAGCATGTCTTTCCATCCATTGTCATTTGAAAAAATGGAGGAGCGACCCAGGATAAGTAAGAATTTTCTAAATTCTGGAGCAAAAATAATGATGGCAGCAATCACACCCACCCCCATAAATTGGCCAAGGATGATGGTAAGTAGCTCCATCCGTATTGCCTGTACCAATAAGTAGATTAAGTACAGGGAAAGGAATCCTAGGAAAATCTTAATTGCAACAGAACCTTTCAAAAGCTTGTAGACCTGATACAAAAGGGCTGCCACCAACGCAATATCGATCATATTAACGATGGAGATATCTAAAAAGCCTATTTTGAAAAGTAAGTTCAAGGGTACAATTGTTCGAATAGTTGAATGGTTTCTTTCGCCTCTTTCACATCATGTACGCGTAAGATAGCAGCACCTTGCAACAAAGCAACCATATTCAGGGCGGTAGTCCCATTTAACGCTTCATTCGCACTGATATCCAGTGTTTTATAAATCATTGATTTTCTAGAAATCCCTGCTAAAATCGGAAGCCCTAGACGTTTTAAACTGCTTAGCTGGCGCAAGAGTTCAAAATTCTGTGCGCTTGTCTTTGCGAAACCAAAACCTGGATCGATAAT
>CAMCBC010000164.1 GCA_945872775.1 Spirosoma fluviale
CAATACTTCATCTGAATCGATGTTGCTGTGATTGTAGGGTGCAGGAATCGACAAGGGATGGTAATCAAACAAGCGCGGCACAAAGGAACACACGACAAAGCCTGCCGCTTGAAAGGTTTGATGCACTGGCGGTGGCTGGTGGATTCTGCCCGTAATCGGTTCAAAGTCATGAATGGATAGCGCATAGGGGTAGAGGTAGCCATCCCAACCTACAATATCCAAAGGACTGTGTGCGTAGTGGTAGGGATGCAGCATGCCCTGCTTTTTGATTTGAATCAGGTAATCTCCCTTTTGTTCTTCGATGTGAATCTCGTGTGGTGGGCGGATGTCTCGCTCGCAATAGGGGGAATGCTCTAGGAGTTGCCCCACTTCATTTCGGTAGCGTTTCACCGTTTCTATGGGTCCTTGGGATTCCATGACGAGCAGTCGTAAGGGTCCTTCTTCAGCAAATTCAAATCGGTAAATGGTCGTTCTCGGGATGACGATGTAGTCTCCTTTTTTTACTACCAACTTTCCAAATTGCGAATACATCACTCCTTCTCCATCGTGGATGTAGATCAACTCATCTCCATCAGCATTTTTGAAAAAGTAATCCATCTTTCGCTGCTTGGGCGTGCAGATGCCCATCATCACATCGTTGTTGATCAGGAGCATGCGGCGTGCGCTGAGGTAGTCTTCCCCTGTGATTCCTACTTCGGAGGTTTTGAGGTGGGTTTGATTTAGCCCGTGGGCATCGGCAGCAGTCCAGCTGTAGGGGGTAGGCTTCCCGATGGATTTGACTTCATTGGGATTGTAGATATGGTAGAGGTTGGAGTAGATTCCTGAGAATCCTTTCGAGCTTACTAGCTCCTCCTTGTATAGGCTGCCATCCGGTTGGCGGAACTGAGTGTGTCTTTTTGGAGGAATTTGTCCGAGGCGAACGTAGTATGCCATAGTTTTGGAAGTATATTAGTTGCTAAAATAGGAGTTATCCTCGATTCTAAAGAGGGAATTGCTCGTTTTTGTCAACCTCATCCCAGTTTAAAAAGTTTTTCTACCCACTATGAAAGCTATTTTCTTCCTTCCAATCGGCCTCCTTTTTTCGTTGGCTAGTTTTTCACAAGTTTCCAAAGTGGACTCCAACCTCCTTTGGTCGGATGAGTTTGATCAAGATGGACTTCCTTCTGCATTGAAGTGGAGTTTTGAAGTTGGGGATCATGGCTGGGGCAACAATGAGCTTCAATTTTACAAAGCCAATGATCTCAAAAATGCCCGTGTGCAAGGAGGAGTATTGGTACTAGAGGCCCATGCAGATGCGAGTTTGCCCAAGGGCTATACCTCCGCCAAGCTGGTATCCAAAGGAAAAGGATCTTGGCAGTACGGTTACTTTGAGATTCGTGCCAAACTCCCGCAAGGAAGAGGAACATGGCCAGCGATCTGGATGCTTCCGGAAGAAAATCGATTTGGAGGATGGCCAAAGAATGGGGAGATCGACATCATGGAGCACGTGGGCTTTGATCCGGGGAAAGTACATGGAACGGTACATACCGAGGCCTTTAATCACATGATAGGTACCCAAAAAGGAGGGCAGCTCATGGTTCCCGATTTTGCATCTGAATTTCATACCTATGCGGTAGACTGGAAGCAGGGTCAAATGGACTTTTTTATTGATGGGAAGCACTATTTTACTTTTAAAAATTCAGGCAATGGGTACCAAGAATGGCCTTTTGATCAGCCTTTTTACCTGATTCTTAATCTTGCGGTCGGAGGAAATTGGGGAGGCAAAGAAGGAGTAGATGCAAGCATTTGGCCTCAGCGAATGGAAGTAGATTATGTTCGTGTCTACAAGCAAAACCCAACTCAACAGCCCTAACCTCTTTTCGAAAATTGACCGAATTCTTAGGGAATTTCTACGATTGTCGTTTACTTAACCGACGAGACTCAGTTAGAATTACTTACTACTATGGATTTACTTAAAAAAAGAAGGATAAGCGCCTTTCTAATCATTGGGGTTCTTTTGCTGTTATTGTATGGAAAAAACCTCTTGGAACGCCAATCCTTTCGTGCTGTGAGCGGTACCCTATCCACGGTGTATGAGGATCGCTTGCTGGTGGAAAGCTATATTTTTCAGATCTCAGAAAAATTATTCAAGATTCAACGGTTGGTCGACCACTGCACCATCAATTACGATTATTCCAAGGTGATAGCCGAAATATCAGCAGAGGAGCAAGCGATCCTAAAGTTAATCAGCTCTTTCGAAGCGACCGAACTAACTGCAGAGGAAGCCACCTTGCTCACCGACTTCAAACGCATCATTGAGAAAGATCTGAGCATTAAAAGTTACCAACTCCTGTACAATGATTCCTCTGGTGTCAATGTGGAACAAGTCAAGGTGTATGATCAAAAAATTGCTCGCGCACAACAGGATTTGGACAAGTTGAGTACCATTCAGCTTGAAGAAGGGGATAAGTTGGTGTCAAAGGCAAAAACCTTAATCAATCGGTCGCAAATCTGGGCTCAGTTTGAGCTTGCCTTGCTTCTCATTTTGGTGATCGTGATTTATGTCTATATTTTTAAGAAGCCTGTGATTGAGGATCTTGCAGATTAAAAAGTAAGTACTAAAAAAAAACTGCCTGCCCTTATTCAAGGCAGGCAGCAAGTTAAAGGTTAGTGAATTAGGCCAAGGCCTTGTCCCCTTTTTTATAATCCACGCATGGATCAAATCGTCCCGGAGTTTCCACATAGCGTAATGCTTGCGTAGCACCAATCTCAGAGCTGAAGTAGCCAAGTACGGTAAGGTCGCGTAGCATGTGGATAATTTCAGGTTGTTTTTCTTCCCCGCTAGCCACATATTTTTGGTGAAGGCCATTGAGGAAAGCAAGTCTTTCTTCTGCAGTAGCATCCATGAATTCCTTGCTTGTTTCCGCTTTGAAATCGGTGCGGATGGTATTTAGGCCCGTGATAAAGGTGGTCTGCTGATCTGCATCGTAGCAATCCTTCACCATCATCTGCATAAACTCTCCAATTTTTGTTGCCTTCGCGCCAGGGGTGTCGGTGGTAGGGATGATTGTTTCGCCGATTTCATCGAGGAACGATAGATCTTCTGGGCTAAAATTCAAATCCTTGAGCTGTGATTCTGGTGCACATCCGGTCAGAAGTGCCGTTGAACCAATCACGGTTCCTCCCATCAGGAGCATCACGCTTTTTAGGGCATCTCTTCTATTCATTAAGGTCATGTTCTTGTCGGATTAGAGGTTTTGCTTTTTCAATTCTTCAACGGCAAAAGCAGCTGCTCTCGCGGTCAAGGCCATGTAAGTAAGCGAAGGATTTTGCGCTGCTGCCGAAGTCATGCAGGCACCGTCGGTCACAAATACGTTTTTGGCATCCCATACTTGGTTGTTGCCATTCAAGACAGAGGTTTTTGGATCTCTACCCATACGTGCTGTTCCCATTTCGTGGATTCCATTTCCAAAAATGTAGCCATTGTCAAAGGTCTTCACATTTTTGAATCCTGCTACTTCAAGCATTTCTGCAGCATCATTCATCATGTCTACGCGCATTTTCTTCTCGTTTTCTTTGATTTCCGCACTCATCACAAGGGCTTCCATTCCCCACTTGTCCTTCACGGTGTCGCTGAGTTTGATTGAGTTTTCGTGGTAAGGAAGGATCTCTCCGAAGGCAGTGATTCCCATGGACCAAGGTCCTGGTTCGGTAAGTGCCTCTTTCATTGGGCCTCCTAGTCCTAATTCGGCCACATCTCTACTCCATCCACTGCGGCTGGCACCTCCTTGGTAACCAAAGCCTCGGATGTAATCCCGCTTATCGCCATTCACATTTCGGAAGCGTGGGATGTACAATCCAGTTGGGCGCTTTCCAAAATAATACTTGTCATCAAAACCCTCGTAGGTACCGTTGGCACCCAAGCGGAAATGGTGGTCCATAATGTTGTGTCCCAATTCGCCGGAGCTAGAACCCAATCCACCTGGCCAGATATCTGTAGCGCTACGCATCAGAATGGCCGTTGAAGCGATGGTGGAGGCGCAGAGGAATATGATTTTTGCGGAAAACTCAATGGTTTCGTTGGTCTGACCATCTACTACTTCTACGCCGGTAGCCTTTTGGCTGTCTTTGTCGTAGATCAGCTTGCGTACGATAGACCAAGGGCGAAGGGTAAGTTTGCCGGTAGCCATGGCTGCAGGCAGGGTGGAAGCCTGGGTGGAGAAATAGCCTCCAAACGGACAGCCAAGCGAGCACTTGTTGCGGTATTGGCATCCAGGGCGTCCAGGTAGTGGCAGTGTGGTGTTGGCAGGTCTGCCGATGATCCAGGTTCTCGCGCCTTTGTAGTGATCTTTAATTTTGGCCGTGCCAGCTTCTTCTACACAGTTCATCGGCATCGGTGGCTGAAATTCACCATCAGGCAATACGTCTAGGCCTTCCTTGGATCCGGATACCCCAATGAATTTCTCTACATAGCTGTACCAGGGTGCTATGTCCTTGTAGCGAATAGGCCAATCCACCGCGATGCCGTCTTTGGCATTGGCTTCAAAGTCCATTTCCGACCAGCGGTAGGATTGTCTACCCCAAAGTAAGGAACGACCTCCTACTTGATAGCCTCTAAACCAGTTGAATGGTTTTTCTTCCACATAAGGGGAATCGCTTTCGTGAGCCCACCAATCCAGGTTGAGCTCGTTGAGCACATAATCCCGCTGTAGGACAGGATGCTTGCCAAGTAGCTCCTGGGTTCTACGTCCTCTGTGAGGCACTTCCCAAGGCGCTAGCGTAGCCGATTTGTAATCTTTTACGTGCTCGACATTGGGACCTCTTTCAAGAAGGAGTACCCGAAGGCCCTTCTCAGTAAGCTCTTTCGCAGCCCAACCGCCACTAATTCCTGACCCAACTACAATTGCGTCATACGCTTCATTTGCCATATTCTGGTATTTATTTTAATTGGTTATACATCGCAAACCTGCACGGCGTGACCCAATGCAGCAATTTTATCTTGTCCCTTTGGGATAAACTCATGGGAAACATAGCCTTTGAAACCCGAATCCACAATAGCTTGCATGATGGGCGGGTAATTTATTTCTTGGCTTTCATCCAAATCATTCCTTCCTGGGTTTCCAGCCGTGTGGTAATGCCCAAAGTATTGATGGTTGTTTCGGATAGTCCGAATGATGTCCCCTTCGTCAATTTGCATGTGGTAGATGTCAAAGAGGAGCTTGAAATTTTCGCTTCCGATACGCTTGCACAATTCGATTCCCCAAGCAGATTTATCGCACATGTAATCCTTGTGATCTACCCGGCTATTCAGCAATTCCATGGTGAGGATTACTCCATGCTTTTCTGCTTGGCTAAGGATTTTTTTAATTCCGATCTCGCAGTTTTTCATGCCTGTTTCATCGTCCATGCCGCGTCGATTTCCTGAAAAGGCGATGATGTTCTTGTAGCCTGCCTTTTGAACCAGAGGGATCAGTTCCAGGTAATTTTTTTCCAGCTGCGCATGAAATTTGGGATCATTGAAGCCGTCAACGATCCCTAGCTCGGCACCGTTACACATGGAGCAGTGGATGTCGTACTTTTTGAGGAGTTCCCAATTGGCCGGACTGATCAAGTCAATGGCGCCTACCCCTACAGATTTGATTTGGGCACAGAGCTCTTCGAGGCTGAGTGGGCGCATGGACCAAGCGCAAACGCCGTGGTTGATGTTGCCTTTGAGTGCAGGCGCTCCCTTTTCTTTGAAATCAAAAGAAGCAAGGGACCCCATGGCTGCTCCGCCAAGGATCATTTTTTTGAATGAATCGCGTCTTCCTGAATTGAAAGTCATGTTGTGTTGGGGTTAGTTTGGGCTTTTTATTTTTTCTGGTTTGAAAACAGCTATGAAAAATAGGAAAACCAAGCCGGAAATCC
>CAMCBC010000165.1 GCA_945872775.1 Spirosoma fluviale
GCAGTCGATAAAGCAATACTAGTAGAAGAGGTCGACCCCAATACTTTGTTAGTTGTAGTGGGCAGGGTTAAGGTTCTTCCCCCTGTACCATCTTGCGTCACTACCAAGGTTCCATAAGAACCGGATGGAGGAGTGGCAGAAAAACTTAAAGTACTATTTTGATCTAACGTTACACTAGCATTTAATCCTTGTGTAGGGTTCCAAGTAATAGTAGCGCCCGAAGTTAATAATTGCGGAGTCGTCGCATAGATTGGAGCAGTAAGTGTTCCAGTGAAAGTCGGTGAGGCCAAAGGAGCCTTTAAATCTAAGGCTGATTGAGCAGCTGTACTAACGGGTTTAGCCGCATCGGCTGTGTTGTCCACGTTCCCTAGGCCAACCATCGTTTTGGTAATTCCTCCTACTGTTCCCGTGAAGGTTGGGCTCTCGATTGGGGCTTTGAGTGCTAATCCAGGTACGGTAGGGGAACTCGCTGTTCCACCTAGATCTCCTGCGAGTTGAATTTTTCCTTTAGTGCTGCCATCTGCATCTGCAATCGTAGCTCCTGCCACTTGAGCATCCACATAGGTCTTCACCGCATTCTGGGTTGGATATAAGGTCGTGCTCGTCCCCAAAGGGGTATTCGCTTTATTCGAAACATCCTCTTTTAATCCCAAAGAGATCGATACAGCTGCCGCATCTGCTTTTAAGGCTAGACCTGGTACGGTAGGTGCTGCTGCTGTGCCCGCCAGGTCTCCTGCGAGTTGAATCTTTCCTTTGGTGCTGCCATCTGCATCTGCTATGGTAGCTCCTGCCACTTGGGCATCCACATAGGTCTTCACCGCATTCTGGGTTGGATATAAGGTCGTGCTCGTCCCCAAAGGGGTATTCGCTTTATTCGAAACATCCTCTTTTAATCCCAAAGAGGTCGATACAGCTGCCGCGTCTGCTTTTGTAGCTAAAGCTGTGGTCACATCAGCTGCATTCGCTTTCGTCGCAAGTGCTGTAGCCATCTCGGTGGTATTCGCCTTGGTGGCCAGGGCTGTGGTTACTTCTGTAGCGTTGGCTTTCGTAGCTAAGGCAGTAGTTACTTCTTCCGCATTTGCTTTTGTAGCCAAAGCAGAAGTCACCTCGGCAGCATTCGCTTTCGTCGCAAGTGCTGTAGCCATCTCAGTGGCATTCGCCTTGGTGGCCAGGGCTGTGGTTACTTCTTCCGCATTTGCTTTTGTAGCCAAAGCAGACGTCACCTCTGCAGCATTCGCTTTCGTAGCCATAGCTGTAGCCATCTCGGTGGCATTCGCCTTGGTGGCCAGGGCTGTGGTCACATCCGCGGCATTCGCTTTGGTAGCAAGTGCAGTGTTTACTTCATTCGCATTTGCTTTTGTAGCCAAAGCAGACGTCACCTCTGCAGCATTCGCTTTCGTTGCAAGTGCTGTAGCCATCTCAGTGACATTCGCCTTGGTGGCCAGTGCATTCTGAGTGGCAGTAGAGATGGGCTTGTTCGCATCGGAAGTGTTGTCCACGTTGCCTAAGCCAAGGTTGGTTCGTGCTCCCACTTCCGTTGTTGCGCCCGTACCTCCACCTGCAATGGATAGGGTCTCACTCAATCTACCCGCTGTCTCCGCAAATAGGGCCAAGGGATTGTAGGTCAGCTGCTGCTCAGATACCTTCGTATAGGTTCCTCCTTGGTCAAAGCTCACCAGCACCTGCAGGGTCTTCTGCTTGCTGTCCCAGATCAGGCCAGAGAAGGCGCCAGGATTTTGAGAGCCAATCAGCACGTTAACCATACCGTAGGCGTCCGTCTGAAGGGTATGCACCTCTTCAAACTCTTGAACGAAGGTGGAAGAGAAGAGCTTAAACTTCAGGGACACCGCCCCATTCACAAAGGGCTGTCCCGTGATGTCTTGTCCCGGAATTTCAATTGGATTGGGGTCCAAGATGATCGCCTGATAGGAGATGCCTTTTTGGGCATAGCCTAGGATCGAACAGGTGAGTAAGAGCGCGAGGGAGAATATTACTTTTTTCATATACTGATTAATTGCTTAGCACTAGGCCGATACTGAAAGTGGATGGAACAAAGTTCACCGTAGAGGTGCCTGTCTTGTTGGGTTCAATGAATTGCTTGTAGCTGGTCAGGTATTGGTAGCTCACAAAGGTGCTCACCTGAGAGTTGATCTGCTTTCGTAGCTCTAGAGACAGGCCATACATCGATCGTACCGAGTTGAACTGCTCGTCTTCGGCCAAGTCGATGTAGCGGTTTAGCAGCATCTGGTTGCCATGGATCATCTTTACTGCAGACACCCTAAACTTCATAAGCATGAAAAGGCTCTCACCTAACTGTATTCGGGGTCCGATTCCTGCACCGATTCCTACAAAGTCCGTGGCATAGCTCATCGGGATGTTTTGTACATCGCCTACTGCATTGAATTGGTTGTAGCTCAGTGCAAAGTCGTAGTAGAAGTCATTCGAAATCGCATTCTCTCGATTGATGCTCAGGTGCATTCCCGATGCAGCACGCATGTTGGCCGGATTGACTGAGGCCGAGTTGACAAACAGGTAGGAGGTCAGGTTCGAGCCTACTGACAGCTGGTAGCTTTGGGAATAGGCAGGAAGGGAGAGCAGAAAGAAGAATAGAATTTTTTTCATCACTTAGTGTTTAATCAGTGTTTGGGTGAATACCTGTTGGGTCGTGTACAGGCGAAGTAGGTAGACGCCTACAGATAGGTGTTCCAATTGATCCAGATTCAGCTCTTTGGTATTGGCCGGGAGCTCTCCCGACCATACCGATAGGCCTGCGATAGAAAAGAGTTGGAGTTGTAGGGTGTACGGGTAGCTGCGATCCAGTTTTAGCTTCAGCTGAGAAGTGAAGGGATTGGGATAGGCTTGCAGACGAATCAGTTCCAGGGTCTCACGAGTACGGGAGACAATCGGGAAGTCCGGCGCCAGCAACCCTTGCAGCAGGTCGTGGGATTGAACCCGGCTTGATCCGATCACCACCGAAGACTGCCCAATGGATTGAGGGTAGGTGGAGCTTCCTACAGCCGAGGAAAAGGTGGCGCGCTTGACCCCAGTAGTCTGGGCAAAGACCCCTGTGGAAAGGCACAGCAAGAAGGATAAAAGAAGAATTCGATTGGGCATTGATTCACATTTTTGATGCGCTTTGATTCGCATCTGCATGTAAAACAAACCCTTCAAAAGATCAAAAAATGGCCTTTTTAGATGATTTTAGTTTAATTAATATTTTTTTGAACAACTAGTTGATTCGGGTATGGTTCGATAAATAATTTTTCGAACTAGGTTTGTTTGAAGCAAACCCAACATGTTACTCACCTCAGTCCTCCTCAGCTTACTTATATCCAGTATTTTGCTGATCAGCCATTGGTCAGCCAACAAAGGCATTGTCTATCTAATTGTCGTCATTGTTCTTTTTAGCATCCGGCAATTCATTTTTATTTTGATCCACAGCGATGCACACGTAGAAGTTCTCGCCCTGCTACTCTTCCATTTGGACCCCTTGTTTTTTTTGCTAGGACCTTTTTTTCTGTATTACCTCAAAAGCGTAGTGCATGGGAAATTGGTGGTGGATAAGTACTTGCTCATCTATTCGATTCCAGCGTTTATTGCCTTGATCAATACGCTACCCTATTACAGCTATCCTTTTGCCGAGAAGGTAGCTGAAAGTGCCGCCATTCAAGGAAATTACTTCTTGGATGGACCCGTCAACTTCCAGCTTTTATTCTTTCCATTTAAATACCAACTACGATTGGCGGCTTTGTATAATTTGAGCGTTGTCCTCTTTTCTTTTGTTTATCTAATCCGATTGAAGAAAAACAGCGCAATTCCGCTAAAGAAAAAGGTTTCGGTTTTGCTCAACCGTATTTTGGCAGCTACCACACTCGTAGTGATCGTCCCCAATTTGATGGTATTGCTCTATGTCCTCGTAAATTCTCCAAAAACAGGAGAGTTGGTGTTTCGACAAGCCGCATTTGAGGATAATGGAGCTATTTTTTTCATGACCTTGCTGATTCCTTTGAGCTTTTTCTTGATTCCGAGTTGGTTGTACAACGACCAAGCGAGTGCAAATCCCCTCGATAAAATCCAAGCCTTCCTGCAAAGACTACGTCAACGCAGATCTGGAGCTAGAGTAGAGGCCAACCACTGCGAAAAGTCAGAAGATTTGGAGCGCATTCTCGCCTATCTAGAAACAAAAAAGCCCTATGTAAATGTCAGCTTCTCGCTGCACGACCTCTCTCTGGCACTTAATATCCCCCATTCCCGTATGACGACCTGCTTCAACAAGGAACTGAATACCTCCTTTCCCAGTTATCGAAATAAATTGCGCTTGGCCCATGCCATTTCCTTGCTTCGGACTGGGGCTCATTTGAACACCTCCATCGAGGGCGTCGCGGAGCGCTCCGGATTCAAAAGCAAGTCCATCTTCTACGCTGCCTTCAAGGAAGTGTATGGCATGACACCCAAGGACTGGATTAAAGAAAATTTGTATGTAGAAAAAGAAGCCCCAATTGAGAACCGGATGCTCTAAAAATACCTGCTATGCTACAAACACCACTTATTCTTGTCATCATCGTATCGTTTATCTTCATTGTCAATCACTGGGGACAGAACAAAGGGGTTATTTATTTGGTGTTTATCGCCTTGGATAAAGCCTTGACCCAATTTGCTTTGCTTGATCTTAATGCAACTCAGGATCCTACTGTATTTTCTTTAGTTTACCATCTGGAACCCTTAATTGTACTTCAGGGCCCCTTCTTTTTGTACTACTTGAAGAGCATCATGAAGGGTGCTATTGTTTGGGATAGGTACTTACTGCTACTTTCAATCCCTTCGCTACTCTTTTTTGTCAACTTAATTCCTTTCTATGCCTTACCCTTCCCAGATCGGGTCGCTTATTTTAGTGATGGATTAGTAAATCCAGGCCTAAAAGGATACCTCTTTCTCTCGCTATCACAACAATATTTATTCATCTCCATATACAACACTGCCTTTATTGTTTATGGGGTCGCGTTTATAAATAAAATAAAATCAAGGGGGGGAGTCTACATTAAAAAGAAAGTCAATATTTTATTCTCCCGTATTTTTATTGTAGCCCTTTTGACTGTGATTCCCGGTTTAGTAGTCCTGTTTTTGATGGCTTTGAATTCACCCCAAGAGGGGATGATTGATTTTTTAAATCCAGAGGCGGTCAATAATAATTACTTATACTTTCAATCGTTGGTCTTGCCCTTGAGTTTCTTTTTTGTGCCCAACTGGTTGTACAATGAAAAAGAGCCCTTTTCATTTTTAGATAATTTCATGGCTGCTTGGAAGAAGGTGATCCTTTCCAATTCGATGGTATCCCAGGAAAGCTCCTTCGGAAAATCCTCTGATTCAGAGCGCATCGTTTCCTATATCGAAATCGAAAAGCCTTACCTCAAAACAGATTTCTCCCTGCACGATATTTCTCAAGCACTCAATATTCCCCGTATCCGTGTGACCAACTGCTTCAACAAGGAGCTACAAACCCCCTTCCCCAGTTATCGAAATAAATTGCGTGTGGCGCATTCCATCTCCCAGCTGCGTGCAGGGGCTCATTTGACCACCTCCATCGAGGGCATCGCGGAGCGCTCCGGCTTCAAGAGCAAGTCCATCTTCTACGCCGCCTTCAAGGAGGAGTATGACATGACCCCTACGGAATGGATCAAGAAACATTTGTAGGTGTTTATTCTTTTGGATATGAATTGTCCTTTACAACTTTTACTTTCGAAGATCAAAAACGGACAAGAAATCCTGCGCTGTTTATGAAGTAAGTACAGTTTCTATACCAATTAACCCTACCCGAAAAATAAAGGGTAAAG